>NZ_JBDGDD010000008.1:0-106133 GCF_040909065.1 Ruminococcus sp. RTP21359st1_H3_RTP21359_211015 | reverse complement strand
GCCAAGCAGCGTTCTGACAATAAGCAGGTCGCTGTCTGTTGTTATCTTGAAATTAATAGCGTCGCCCTCTATAAGGTGGATAGGCTGGTTATTCATTGTGCATATCTGCGAAGTGCCTGTGATGACTTTTTTCTGCTCCTCAGTGAGGTTATCCTGCATTTGGATAAAGTGGGCAAGGCGGAAGCTGTCAGGAGCTTGTCCGCTGTAAAGCTCGCTTCTGGCAGGGATATCTTCAACATACTCTCCTCCCTTTGAATGGAGGATAGTATCTGCACATGGAAGTCCGCAGACGCAAGCACCGTATTCTGCGGCACAATCTATGGAATCGTTGAGTATCTTCTCTGTAACAAAAGGTCTTACGGCATCGTGGATAACGATAACATCGTCATCATGAAGTCCGTTATCATTTGTGATAGCGGTGGTGACATTATTTATAGTATCCATTCTTTCCTTGCCACCGAGGATCACCCTTACCTTTTCGCTTTCAGGAATATTCTTTTTCACCTGCTCGTTCATATAGTCCTCATAGTCCTTATGGACGGCGATATAGATATAATCGAATCTCTTTACCTTGAGCATATTTTCAAGGGTATAGATTATGATCGGCTTACCTCCGATCTCGATAAACTGCTTTGGTATTTTTGAGCTTTTAACTCTTGTACCTGATCCCCCTGCGAGCATTGCACCGTAAATCATAAACAAACTCCTTACTGATATTTATATAATAATAATGTATCTGACAAATAAATCATTGTGATACGCCGATAAAGTTTCGGCAGTCAACGGGCGAACGCTGTTCACCCCTACTTAGTATTCGCTGTTTTGTGACATAATATAATCGGCTATCCTTTCGGTAGAACGGCCATCGCAAGCGCCCATAAATCTTTCTCTGAAATCAGAAATGACAGTAGGGTCGGCTTTTCCCTGCTTTATGGCGTTTATAAGCTCCTCATTGGTCTTAACTATTGGTCCCGGGAGAAAGCTATAGTCATAGGGATAATAAAAGCCTCTATAGTCATAGAACTGGTCAAGGTCAAAAGCGTAGAATATCATAGGTCTTTCAAAGAGCGAATATTCAAAAATAAGCGAAGAATAATCGGTTATGCACATATCGGCAGTAAAAAGAAGATCCTCGATAGGCATATGTTCTGTTATGTCAAAGGCGAAGTCCTGACAATCCTCGGGGATATCCCACTCTTTTTTAACAAAGCCGTGTCTTTTTACAAGAAGCACCCACTCGCTGCCGAAATTCTCTTTAAGGGCTTTTATATCCAGCTTTTCGGGGATATAAGCCTTATCAGCGTCCCCACGATAGGTCGGGGCATAGAGCAGGACTTTTTTATACTGTGCGTTCGGGCAATTTTTATAAAGATTTTCAAAGGCTTTCACACGATTTTCCTCTTTAAAGAAAAAGTCGGTACGAGATACGCCTATTGCCTGCACGCTATTATTATCAAGGTCAAAGCCGAAAGCTTCCTTGAAAGCCCATATGCACTCTTTACTGCTGACGGTACAAAGTGTATAGCTTGTATGGGCAGGGAACTTTCTCAATTCTTCCAGCGACTCGCCGAAAGAGAGGTCGGTGATACTTTCTCCCCACTTTTTGAAAGCTCCGCAGGAATGCCATGTTTGAATGACCTTTGTGCCTTTTCTGAACTTAAAAGCGCCGAACAGATTACAGGTATCGTTAAGCAAAACGCAACCCACGTTTCCCATTAGCCAAGTAAGCTTCAGATATCTCAGCAGATAGCCCATTCCGCCCTTATTATTATGGACGTAATAGACCTGCGGATCAAGTCCTCTGGTCTTTATCTCCTCATAGATATAACGGAAGCTATCCGTCAGCGTACCGCTTCTTATCTCGGCAAAGATGACCTTGTTTTTTCTCAAAGGTCTAAGGCTTGACACTTTATAGCAAAGGGGATATACTCCTTTGAACATTATGATCTTGGCAGTGTTTCTGACCGCCTGTTTTAAACCGCTCATTTCTCACCCTACATTATATCATATTATGCGCCGTTTGTCTACACTTTAACAAATAACAGGACACTTTTGCGGCACATCTCACAAAAAAGCTTATTTTCTTAGCTTTATTATGCTCATTTTAACGTATGCACAACGCTAAAAAAGTTCTCTTGTGTAGTATTATAGTGCAGAACGGCAGAAGTGTCAAGGGGGTATTTGTAATTATGTAAAATATTTTGAATAATGAAAGTGAGTGTGAAAAAGGCTGTGAACGAGTTGCGTTCACAGCCTTGGGGTATCGTATTATTCCCACTCCACCGTTCCCGGTGGCTTTGAGGTTATATCGTAAACTACTCTGTTTACATGGTCTACTTCGTTTGTTATCCTGTTGGATATTCTTGCAAGAACATCGTATGGTATCTTTGCCCAATCGGCTGTCATGAAGTCGTCTGTTGTTACGGCTCTGATAGCTATAAGGTGGTCATAAGTTCTGTGGTCGCCCATTACGCCTACTGTCTGGACGTTCGGGAGAACTGCAAAGAACTGGCTCAGGCTGCTTTCAATTCCGCTTTTCTTGATCTCGTCACGGAAAACGGCGTCTGCTTCCTGCAACACTTTTATCTTATCCTCTGTTATCTCACCGATTATTCTTACGCCAAGTCCTGGACCTGGGAACGGCTGACGCCATACAAGCTCCTTTGGTATGCCGAGCTTTTCGCCGACTTTTCTTACCTCGTCTTTGAAAAGGTCGCCCAATGGCTCTATAACGCCGTCAAAGTTGATGTCCTCAGGCATTTTCACCTGATTGTGGTGAGTTTTTATTGTGGCAGCGTCGCCCTTTCCGCTTTCGATTCGGTCAGGGTAGATAGTACCCTGTGCGAAAAATCCGCCGTCTGCCTCTTCTCTGATCTTATCCCAGAACACTTTATAGAACTCTGTTCCGATAGTCTTTCTCTTTTCCTCTGGATCTGTTATGCCCTTGAGTTTTTCAAGGAACTGCTTCTGACAGTTTACTCTTACAAATCTCATATCGAAAAGTCTTGTGAAAGTTTCCTCAACAAAGTCGCCCTCGTCTTTTCTCATAAGGCCCTGATCTACGAACACGCAGGTGAGCTGCTTGCCCACTGCACGGCTGATAAGTCCTGCGGCAACTGATGAGTCAACTCCGCCTGAAAGTCCCAAAACTACTTTCTTATCGCCTATCTGCTCTTTAAGCTTTGCAACTGTGTTCTCGATAAAGTTATCCATTACCCAATCGCCTTTACAGCCGCAGACCTCGTAAAGGAAGTTTTTCAAAATGACGTTACCATACTCACTGTGAGTTACCTCAGGGTGGAACTGAACGGCATATATCTTCTTCTCTGCATTCTCCATTGACGCACATGGGCAATCATCTGAATGGGAAGTGATAACAAAGCCCTCAGGTGCTTCGCTGACATAGTCGGTATGGCTCATCCATACGATATTCTTATCAGGAACGTCCTTGAAAAGCTTGCTCTCTGCGGAGGCTGTTATCTCTATCTTGCCGTACTCGCTCTTTTTACAGCTTTCTACCTTTCCGCCGCTCATCCATGAAATAAGCTGACAGCCGTAGCAGATGCCGAGAACTGGTATGCCAAGGTCAAGTATAGCCTTGTCATAATGCGGGGAAGTCATATCATAAACGGAGTTTGGTCCGCCTGTGAAGATTATGCCCTTATAGCCTGCTGCTTTTATTTCTTCAAGTGGAGTTTCAAAGCTTTTTATCTCTGCATAAACGTGGTGATCTCTCACACGTCTTGCGATAAGCTGATTGTACTGTCCGCCGAAGTCAAGCACCAGTATCTTCTCATGTGACATATATTTACCTCTTTTCCTTATGTTTTTTTGAAATACATAAATATTATAACACGTTGCCGTCCCTTTTTCAAGAGCAATTTACACACTCTTTGAAGCATGGGGTAAATTAATTGTGAACACCTGACATCAAGCAGGAAAATATTCGTTGATTTTAGCTGTTGTAATTTGCTAATAGCTATGTTATAATAAATAGGTATTGTAAAATGCGTGTAAATCAACAGAAAAGAGTATATTGTAATGAAAGAACAACAAAACATTCAAACACAGCAGGCAAAGGATAAAAAAGGCTTGCTGAAAAAAATAGGAACATGGTTTGCGTCGCCTGACGGAATGCAAACATTACGATTTATAAGTGCCATAGTGGCAGTTATAATGGTAGGAGTCATCTGTGCTTTGTTGGGCATATACATGGACAAAGACAACTTCCTGCCGAAAGAACGAAATTATGCGCTTATAGGGGCTTGCGCTGTTGAGCTGGCACTGGTATTTATTATTGCGGAATTTTTCTCAATGCAAAAGAAGCTGAAAAAGAGCGAAACAAAAGGCTGCATCGACCCTTTCACGGCGGCTTTTATGCTTGGACTAAATTCTTATTTTCTTCCGGACTTTGTAATGGGGTCATATTTTCCAAAGAGCAATGTGCTTTACATTCTCCTTGGAATATTGCTCTGCTGGCTTTTATATCTTATAGGTGCGGTGATATTCCCGAAGCCACACGCCTGGTTTTGCGGAGTGAACGTCATATTTGCCATATATGCTTTGGCACAGTATTATGTCACCGAGTTCAGGGGAAATCCTGTTCAGTTTGCCGACCTTGCCAACATAAAGTCAGTCAGTGAGATAAACGGAATGTACTCACTGTTTTTAGACGGCAACGTGATGTTTGTGCTTTGTGATCTTATTCTTATTTTCGCTGTAACGGTGACGACAAAAGTAAGGAAGATAAAAATACGCAGCAGGATAATATCGGGTGTAGCTGTTATCACAGGGTGTTTCGTATTCGTATATGGTGGCAGGTTTGCCTATGACCTTGGTATAAAGAACAGATACATCAGGCTGAACTTTTCAGGTGCGGAAAATGCAGACACATACAGGTGCGTAGGCTATGACCTTATGTTCTGCTTCGACGGAATGTTTGATCGTGTGACGAAGCCTGATGGCTACTCCACTCAAAAGGCAGAGGATATCATAACTCAGTATGAGGCACAAAAGGCTGACAAAAAGCCTGCTATCATTGCTATCATGAACGAATCCTTTGCAGACTTTGAGCATATCGCTCAGTTCAAGACTAACAAAGACTATCTGCCCAACTATCACAAATTGCAGGAGGAAAGCATAAGCGGATATGTTTCCGTTTCGGCATATGGCGGTTATTCCTGCAACTCTGAGTATGAATTTCTCACCGGCAACACTCTTGGCTTTTTGCCGTCGGGAAGTGCGGTATTCACCCAATATCTCAACGACAAACAAAACGGTCTTGTAAGCTGGCTAAACGAGCTTGGCTACACAACGCAGGCTATCTCGCCTTGCTCCGAGGGACTATGGGATATAGGCAACGCCTATGAACAGCTTCAATTCAAAGACAGGATATACAATTGTCAGGACAGAATGAGCGATATCCAATATTTCAACGGAAATATCACAGATGAAACCATTTTCAGATATATTGAAGAGCAATATGAAAGACACGCAGGCTCGCCTTATTTTGTATGGACAGCGACCATGCAGAACCATGCGCCGTATGATGACCTCAGTTCTGTTCCGTCTGAGATAACCTTTGAGGACTACAACGACCCTGCGGCACAGGAATATCTAAATCTTATCTATCAGTCTGACAAGGCGCTTGGAGAGCTTATAGATTATTTCAGGAACAAGGACGAAGAGGTCATAATCGTAATGTTCGGTGACCATTATCCGCATATCATAAACTTCACGGAATATCTCTATGGCAAGGACGTGGCTTTACTTTCGACGGAGGATTACTCAAGACTTCGACAGACTCCTTTCCTTATTTGGAGCAACAAGGGAGTTGAAGCGGAGAAGATAGACGATATAAGCCTTAACTATCTTTCAAACGAGGTCATGGAAGCGGCTGGACTCCCAAAGTCGAGATATCAGCAGGAGCTTGACAAGATACGCTGTGACATTCCGATAATAAGCTCTTACGGCTACAAAATGGCTGACGGAGAATGGTATTCTATAAATGATGTGGCTGACAAATACAAGGACACGCTGAACGAATATGAAACTGTGCAGTATTACAGAATGTTTGATAAAAAGCGTGACAATAGTATAAATTAGGCTGTAAAAAAACACAAACAACAAAAAAAGTGGGACGTCGCATTTCTGCAATGCAGAAATTGCGCCGATCCCCTACAAAGCAATAAACGGACGAAGCTTTTTTACTTCGTCCGTTTCGTTTTATAATGCGTGTCAAAATGCGGGCGAACACTGTTCGCCACTACAAATAACTACATAATTATGCGCTTATTTTTTTATCCTGTGACCTTTTTCTCGAACATGAACATTCCCATGACATCGTTCATTATGCTGTCAGAAGCGACCTTCTTGCTGTTCTTTGTCATTTGCCTTACGACAGTCTGACCGTCATTCTTGCCGAATATCATAACATAATCGTCGCCACTTTCGGAAGTTCCCTCATAGGACACCTGATTTTTAAAGATGTTATATTTCCACTTGCCGTCTTTGAAATATGCGTCAACGGCTTCACCGTAATTTTCGCTTGCCAATTTCATTTCGGTATCGAAATCGTATGTGGAATGTCTTACGCTGAATATTCTCACAAAGGCGATCACAAAATATATCACCAGTATTACCACTATGATCTTAAACAGAGTCTTTAGTATCTTTTTGCCCTTACCATAATTCTCTTTGCCGCTGCTTGAATGTTCAGTTGGAGTGCGCCTATAGTCTGCCGCACTCATTTCTCTGTTTCGGTCTGTCTCTCTTACACGCTTTACCCTGCGAGCTTCCTGCTCTCGTCGCATTCTTTCCTCTGCTTCGGCTCTTTTCGGGTGTTCGTAAACACGCTTCGGTATGCCCTGTATCCTTGAACGGTCTATAAACTCCTGCTCGCCACGTCTTTGGGCCGATGGGGCGATAGGTACCATTTTTCCGCAGTTGGTGCATATCTTAGCTCCGTCCTCCAGCTTAGAACCGCAGAATGTACAATGTCTGCTCATTATTACCAATCCTTTACACACTTAGAACTGTTTTGTTTGTCGAAGTTTTTTCTATCTCTATGTTGGACTATCCGCCCGTTTTCTTTAATGACACGGGCGAACGCTGTTCGCCCCTACAAATCTTCTTTATCTATATTTACAGATATCTTACAACGCCCACAACCTTGCCAAGTATGCTTACTTCGTCTACTATGATAGGGTCCATGGTGTCATTTTCAGGCTGCAGTCTGTAATGGCCGTCCTCTTTATAGAAAGTCTTTATGGTAGCTGACTCGTTGTCAACAAGTGCGCAGACTATATCGCCGTTTTCTGCATATGGGGTCTGCTCTATAACTACCATATCTCCGTCAAGGATAGCGGCGTTTATCATGGACTCTCCCCTTACCTTTAGGGCAAAAAGCGGATTGCTGTAATGCCTTGCAGGCTGGAAGCTTATATAGTCTGTTATCTCCTCAATGGCAGTGATAGGGATACCTGCGGTGACAGTTCCCACAAGGGGGATCTTCATGCCGTTGCCGCCTGTGAGCCTTATGGCTCTGTTCTGGTTATTTCCCTTTTCAAGAAGACCTTTTGCGGTGAGATTATTTATATATCTATGGGCTGTTGAGGTAGACTTAAAGCCAAATTCCGCACAAATCTCCCTAACTGTCGGCGGATATCCCTCTTCTATGCGATCCTTTATGAACTCGAATACCATTTTCTCGTTCTCGGTTACTTTTCTCATAGCTCCGTCCTTTCTGTTATATCAATAAATCTTTATCTTCTAAACCTAAAGCTCTTTTGCAAGCCTTTTTGCAAGCTTATAGACATCTCCGCAGCCAAGAGTTATAACAAGGTCGCCCTCCTTGCAGTTTTTCTTTATATAGTCGATACACTGTGAGAAGTTATATTCCTTCTGCTGTGCAGTCTGCTTGTCAACAAGCTCGTGGTCGGTCTTGAACCAAACTGCATTCGGTATCTTCTCTGCAAGCTGTTCAGCATAAACACCGTCGGTATTTTTCTCACGGCTTCCCATGATATCCGTTACAACGGCAATATCTGCAATAGAAAGCGCTTTCACAAAATCGTTCATGAGTATCTTTGTTCTTGAATAGGTGAAAGGCTGGAAAACTGCCCACACTCTGTTGAAATCAAGACCCTTTGCGGCTTTCAGTGTACACTCGATCTCCTTTGGGTGGTGAGCGTAATCGTCAACGATAGTAACGCCCTTGACCTCGGCTATCTTCTCGAAACGTCTTATTGCGCCAAAGAAAGTATCAAGTCCCTTTTCGATACCCTCCCATGAAACGCCTGAATATCTTGCGGAGGCGATAGCTGCAAGGGCGTTCATGACGTTATGGTCGCCAGGAACATGGATAGTAAGCTCTCTGACAAACTCGCCCTTATAATAAAGTTCAAAGCGTGTCTGCAAGCCTTTTTTGGACTTTATAACGGCAGAATAATCGTTTTTCTTATCCCAGCCGAAGGATATCATTTCCTTGTCGACACCCTCAACGGCTTTCAGAGTATTTGCGTCGTCGCCATTATAGATAACGGCTTTTGAAGCCATGGTTGCGAACTTATGGAAAGACTTTATGATATTTTCAATATTCTTGAAATACTCAAGGTGGTCTGCGTCAACGTTAAGGATAATTGAAACGTCAGGGAAAAGTCTGAGAAAATGATCCTCGAACTCACAGGATTCACAGACCATAGTCTGTGATGAGCCTGCCTTGCCTGAGCCGCCTATGCTTGGGAGCTTTCCGCCTATAACGCAGGAAAGGTCAGTACCCTCCTGAACGAATATCTGTGTGAGCATGGAAGAAGTTGTGGTCTTTCCGTGAGTGCCTGAAACGCAAAGAGCGTTCGTATACCAGCTTGTGACAAGTCCAAGTATCTCGGCTCTTTCACAGCATATGGCACCGCTTGCTTTTGCGGCGATAAGCTCAGGGTTATCTGCCATTATTGCGGCGGTATAGATTATAAGGTCTGCACCCTTGATATTCTCGGCTTTCTGACCGAGGAAAACTTCGATGCCAAGCTTTCTTACGGCTTCAAGAGTTTCGGTTTCGTTATTGTCTGAGCCTGTGATGAAATATCCCTTTGAATGGAATATCTGCACCAGAGGGTACATACCAGAGCCGCCTATACCGATAAAATGAACGTGCTTTATATTTTTCAAGATCTCATTTGTTATCATCTTTATAATACTCCTTAGAATAATAGATAATTCAGAATGTATGTTTATTTTATTATATAACATTTCTAAAAAAAAATAAACCCCTTTTTGATTATTTTTCAAAAAAAGAGGCAAAAATATTACTACAGGCATTACATCACAAGAAAGGACGCATGAAAATGACTATAACAGAGGTAAAATTCAGAAGATTTATAAACGAGGGCAAGCTCAGAGCCGTTGTGAGCCTGACCTTTGACGGCAGTTTTGCGGTACATGATATCAAGATAGTGCAAGGGGAGGAGCGACTTTTTGTGGCTATGCCCAGCCGCCGTGATGACAACGGAGTTTTCCGTGATATCGTTCACCCCATCGACAGCGAGCTTCGCAATGAGATAGAGGGAGAGATACTTTCTGCTTACCGCATGGAGCTTGACAGGCAGGCGGCAGAACAGCAGGATTTAAGCTGACTATAGCAGGATAATAAGTGCAATAATGACGCACAGAAACGATAAGTTTGCGTAAAAAACGGGCGAACAGTGTTCGCCCCTACAGATGCTTTTAAAGCCTGTGTAGGGGGAGTGCTGTTCGCCCTATTATTTCTATCTTTTAGCTTTTAGCCCCAAATTTTATCGCCCATGTTTGAGAGATAAGCTGTAAGCTCCTCCGCCATTTCATACTGCTCAGGAAGTCTTGGGTGACCAGGTGTCGCCTTGCCTGTTCTTGTGAACATGAAATGTGTTATCTTCTCGTCATTAAGCTCGTTTGCTATCTCGTCAACGGCTTTATCCCACTCCTCACCGTGGCAGAGAACTGTCAGCAGAAGCACAAATGTTGCGTTTGGATACTTGCTTCTAAGGTCAAGGATAATGCTCTTGTAGGCATTTTTCCACTTTGCTCTGTAGTCAGGGTCGGCGATATCGAAATCCTCGTGACCCTCGTTATGAGGGTCGTTCTGACCCACTGCAAAAAGCACAACGTCAGGGGTATAATTCTCAAAATCCCAAGGCGTTACGCCCTTTGCGCCCTCTGGGAAATAGCAAAGCTTATTGTATACAGACTCCATGCCGATATAATTCGGGGCATGATAATAGCCGGTGTTGTCGAAAATTGCGATACCGCCCTGTGCGATATTATGGATCTGTGCGCCAAGGTTTCTTGCTGTTATCATTGCATAGCTATGCCATGCGTTATCGTATACTCCCTGATGATCCTCAGGGTCACAGCTTGCAACAAAGTCAACTGCCTCGCACACTGCGCCTGCAGAAACAGAGTCGCCATAGCATTCTATTTTTCTTGCAGGGAGAGGAGGATTTTCAAGAACTTCTCCGTCGCTGTCTATCTCAAAGCCAACGAACTCAAAGTAATGGGAAGCGTCCTGCCTTTTAAAAAGGGTGACGGTATGAGTGCCTTTTTCAAGGTCACAAGCGATATCAAGGGTGATATCCTCGTCATTTTTATCGAAAGTCACCTTGCCCTCTTTGCCGTCGATAACAAAGCCAAGCTCCTGAATGTTGAAATACTTATGGTTTTTTATCACGGCGGATACGCTTGTGCCTGTGAAAGTCATTTTTACATTTGAGCCTGCGTAATAAAACTCAGGGCGTGTTTTGTCGGAAAAGTCTATTCTGCCCATATAAGTAAGAAAGCTGTTATCTGCTGTTATAAGCTTTTTATTCTCTGCCATTTTTTCATATCCTTTCGATACTATGTTTTTTTGCATATGTTTATTTTAGCTTTTCAAGGCGTTTTTGTCAAGGATATAAAACGTTTTCAGAGAAATATTTTTACACGGAGCGAATATACATAGATAAGAAAAATATCAGGGGGTGCTTTTATGAATGATACTCAGGGCAGGCACAATGCCATTCTTGAAAACAGACAGCGTTTACAGCTTTCGGGCGTGACGGACGTTGACAGCTTTGACGAGGATGAGATAAGGCTTTTCACACAGCTTGGAGAGCTGACGATAAAAGGCAAAGACCTGCACATAAACGAAATAAGCGTTGAGTCGGGAGATGTTTCCGTGGAGGGAGATATCTGGGCTTTGGTTTATGGAGAAAAGGACAGAAAGAAAAAGCTCTCGGCGATAGGAAAGATATTCAGATAACATATGTAAGGGCGACCTTAGGTCACCCGTTGGCTGACCGCTAATTGTGGTCGGTATATCCGCATTTTTGTTGGATAGCTATTAACCGAAAAAACTGCGAACAGGCGGGCGAACGCTGTTCGCCCCTACAAGTGGGGGGGTGTGTATTCGGGCGGCTTTTAAGCCAAAAGTATATGCAATGTCATTGCATGGTGCAAAAGGTTGGAGAAAGGGGAAAGATAAATGGAAAAGATGCAGTTAAGCATAGAGCTTGAAAGGGAGCTTTTTTTGCTGTCTGTGGTTCTGGGCTGCGGGCTGGGGCTTTTATATGATATTTTCAGGGTATTCAGGGTGGCTTTGCCACATGGGAAGATACTCACCTTTTTTGAGGATATCATTTACACATTTCTTTACGGCTTTGCACTTTTCACATTTTGCACCGGGCTGACGGGGGCTATAAGAGGGTTTGTTTTAGTCGGTATGCTAACAGGCTCTGTAATAGAACATCTTACTGTAGGAAACGCTGTTATATCCGTGCTGAGGAGCCTTTTTTCGATCATCAGAAAACTATTTGCTAAAACGTTTTCGCCTGTGGTTAAATTTATTACCAAAAGAGCAGACGGTTTCAGGGACTGTTTTGTGAAAAAGTGCAAAATTTCCTCTCTGCAAAAAAAAACTTCTAAAAGCACTTGAAAACTCTCTTTTAATTAGTGTATAATAGAAAAGAGTATAGGTAACGCCTCATGACAGTTATTGGGGTATTGCTTATGGAAAGGTCGGTTTTGTAATCAAAAAAGGAGTACGCAATGCTAGGTTTTAAAAATAAAACGTCCGAAACGGCTGACGCTGAAAAGGACGCTGCTAAAAAAAATCCAAAGCCGAAAAGATCAAGATTTGTTAAGCTTCTGACTATTTTTGCTGTTGCCGCTCTTGTTGTTTATTCAGGGGTGATTATCATCTCACAGCAGGCGCAGATAGCACAGCTCAGAAAAGAGTCAGACGCTATAAATAAAAAGATAACCGCCGCCAAGCAGCTCAATGATGAATACACAAGGCTGCTCAGTTCTGACGACGAGGCGGAGTATATGGAGAAGATAGCTATTGAAAAGCTGGGCTATGCTTATCCTAATGAGCGCAGATTTTATATTGTAAACAACAGCGACTAAGGCAAACACGGTCTTTTGACCGTTCATATAGCAGAATTTTTATTGCAGAGAGGACACAAAGATCAAATGCAGCTTGAAGTAGGAAAAATTTATGAAGGAAAAGTAACAGGTATCACAAAATTCGGAGCATTTGTGGAGCTTGACAAGGATACGACAGGAATGGTCCACATCTCGGAGGTTGCGAACACATTCGTAAACGAGATAAAGGATCATCTTACCGAGGGTCAGACCGTCAAGGTAAAGGTGCTTAATTTAGGCGACGACGGAAAGATTTCGCTTTCCATCAAGAAGGCTCAGCCTGCGCCACAGAGAAAGCCAAGAGAGAACGGTCACCAAGGTGGCAGAGAGGGCAGACCTAACGGTGGTCAGAGAAATTTCAACCGTCAGGGAGGCAATTCTCAGGGCAGACCTAGAAACGACTATAACAGGGATCACAACAGAGACAGAGCACCACAGGATTTTGCTAAAAATCCGCCTCCGGTATACAATGCTGACAGCAATTCAGGAAACGCTGATTTTGAGGATATGCTCAGCAAGTTCAAGGCGTCAAGCGAGGAGAGATTTTCTGATCTGAAAAAAGTCATTGACAACAAGAGAAAATCTCCGTCAAGAAGAAAATAGATACCGATACATAAAACAGAGGATATTCAGTCATGAAAAATTTCAAAAAGACTTTTGCGTTTATATTTTTCATGCTGGCAGGAATAATACTTGGTGCGTTCATAGCTTACGTCTGTGAGGGCAAGGATTATGTGGGCTGGCTTGCATGGGGAAAAAATGTAGGCATTGAAAGCTTTGCTATAGACCTGTATGTGATAAAATTCAATATAGGTCTTATGGTCCATGCAACTATCTCGCAGATATTCACTATTGCTGCGGCGCTTATAGTGTTCTCAAAGACCTGCAAGGGGCTTTAAGGAGAGTAAATTTTAAAATGAGATTTCTAAAAACAGCAGCAGTAGCTTTGACAGTGGCTGTCTGCCTTTTATGCACTTCCTGCGGTACGCCTGAGCTAAAGCATGACACATTGGTATATCAGGCAAGGGAGGACTATGCGACGCTTGACTCCGCAAAAGTCGTTATAACCAACGAGGACACTGGTGATATCGAGCAGGAGTTCACTTTCAAGTATGACGAAAAGGATGTGCTGACCTATTCTTACTACGGCAAGAACGGTGGAAAGGAATACGCTCAGTATAACAACGGAATCGAGAGCTACACCTATGATAACGGAGAATACTCACATTTGGTAAAGGGCGACAAGGGCTTTTCAAAGTACACAAGAAAAGCAAAGCACCCACAAGCTGACGAGGGTATGCTGATGTTTGCACCGAAAGCTGTTGAGTCTGTTTCTGACATTATCGGTGATGACGGCTCTGTTACTGTGACGTATGTTTATGACGTTTCAAAACTTGGAAAGGACGCTGAGGAGATAGGCACAAAGGGCTTTTCCACAACCTATTTTTTCGATAAAGACGGTGAACTTGAATACTTCACTGAAAACACTGTCACAAAGGACGCTCAGTACAACTATCGTGTTGACATAACAGAAAGAAACTCTGTTGACAAGATAGAAAACAATGTTGAGCATTACAAAGACAAGTAATTTACTGCATACAAAATGTATTGGCGACCTGAGGTCGCCTGTTGATCTGATACTTTTTAGATATTCTTAACAGGCTGCAAAAACAGCCTGTTTTATTTTTGTCAAGAAGCATATTTACGCCATTATCAAAAAAACGCCCCAACTTAATGGGACGTTTTTATTTTTGTTATAATTTGCTCTCTGCCAGTATTCTCTGTGGCTCGGCAAGCATTTGCTTTGCTTCCACAAGGGTCTGCCTTATCTCGTCATTATCATAAACCATCATGAGCTGCTGAGCCTGATTGAGGGCTTCTCTGCCCATTTCCACCTGATACTGATAAAGGCTGTCGAGCCTTGCGGCTGCCTTTGTTTCAAGGTCCTGATAAACTGTCTTTATATCCTTGACGATATTATTTCTGATATCGTCATAGTTTTCAAGAGCTATATCAATTATATCGGTCTGCTTTTTCTTTTTAAGGATAAGGCTGAAAACTGACATTGTGGCAGGCGGGAAAGTTTCGCTTGTGCCGAAAAGCTGAACGCCCATAACAGAACGTGTTACGTTCTTGTTCAGGGAGGTCATTATCATTTCAACTGACGGAGCCTTTGCCGCCTTTGAAAGATCGTCTATGCCAAGGGCGGAGGCAAGTTCTCTGCCTGTACCTTCCACTATCTCGGCTATCCTATCTCTATGGCTCTCGATACAATTCCGATATGCTTCGCCCACCTTTTCCATAAGGAACGAATAGAAATGCTTTTCTATATCCTCAGAGCTGTAAAGGTCGTTTCCGTCTGCGTCTTTTCCACGGCAATCCAAAATGCTTGCTCTCAGCTTTGAGAAGAACTCATACATCCAAGCTTCGGCTTCCTGCTGCATTTCGATAATAGAAAGATGCAAAGCAGGCTTTTTCTCCTCCAGAGCCTTTGAAAGCTTTTCACACTGCTCGTCAAACTCTTTTGCTCTGTCGGCAAGCTTCTGCTTGTCAAGCTCTGCCATATCGCTTATAAGTCTAAGCTTTGCGGCTGTTTCGTCGCACATCTGCGAAAGCATTGTAAGAACACGCTTTGAACGTATAACGTCCTTCTGCATGATTATATCACGCTGCAAAGACAGTTCAAACTGGAAGAACTGCGTTTCATAAAACTCTCTTGTACCCTTGTCCAGCGGTCTTTCTCTGCCAAGCTTTCGGCTAAGCTCGTCTGCACCGCTTATGCCGTATACGATAGCGTTAGGCACTATCCTCTCGGATATGTTTCTCACACGCTTTAGTATTTTATCAGCGTCCTTCTGAGAGTTCATTGCGTCTATCATATTCACGAGGATATAGAGCATACCAAATCGCTGAGGCTGGACATGGCTTGCAAGAAACAACTGCTCGCTTTCAGAAAAAGGCAGCAGGCATGATGCCGCATACATGATAGCGTCGGCATTGACAATATAATCCATTACCTGCTTGTCAAGACTCTCCAAGTCAGAAAGGCCCGGGGTATCCACTATCCTTATCTCTTTGAGTATAGGGGCATTGTCCTTTATCTGAACATAGCTTATTTTTGCAGGGAAAAGCTTCATTCTCTGCTCAAGCTTTTCTCTTGTGATATCCTCCAGCGACAGCGGCACTCTCATGCCGTTTTCAAGGATAGCTTCCACATACTGTGTATGACCGAAAGATATCTCGTTTATAGTATAAGTTTCAGGTGTAACGTTTATAGGTGCAAGCTCCTTGCCCAGCAGGGCGTTTATAATGGTGCTTTTTCCCCTTTTGAACTCGCCAAGTATGACCAGTGTGAAAGGCTCTTCGCTTTTTTTCTCGATAAGAGCTTCCCAATCGTTCATTTCGCTGACAAAATCCTTGCCGAGCATTTTCGCTATCTTTTCATTTTCAACAAAGGCTTTAAGAGCGGTTTTTACCTGTGCAATATTCTGCTCCGCTGTATTGATATTAGCACTATCCACCTATCACGCCTCCGTTTCCGATTATAATACTGCTGCGCACATCACATATCTGACCTGAAACAAGGTGTCTGTCAGAATCCTCTGCATCGCCACGCCATTCATAAAGAACTGAGCAATACAGAAACTCAGTAGCTGCGACAACAAGCTTTTCAAGCTCGCTCATAGTATTATCTGTTTTCAGATTTCTTGAAGAAACTGCATGGACGCTCTCAGCCTTTTTGATAAGTCCGTCGGTATCCATATTCTTCTGCTGTCTGCCATAAAAGTCGATATAGCCCTTGTTATAAAGCCCTGTTATGACGCTTATGAACATTCCCGGCTTATCGAGGCAGATAATGCCTGCTCTATTTGCAGTTATATCAGCATACTTCACCCACTGAACAAGCGCTGTATAAAGCTGATTGTTCACAGTCTGCTTATATGACCTTTCAACTGGTCTGTAAGTATACTTATTGTAATTGAGATATGTAAATGCCATATTATAGGCACAATGATTGTTCTGTATTCTTCCACACTCGCAGCCTATAAGGAACATAAGCTCCTCCTTGCTGCAC
The DNA here is from genome assembly GCF_040909065.1 of Ruminococcus sp. RTP21359st1_H3_RTP21359_211015. Classification (NCBI taxonomy): domain Bacteria; kingdom Bacillati; phylum Bacillota; class Clostridia; order Eubacteriales; family Oscillospiraceae; genus Ruminococcus; species Ruminococcus sp. RTP21359st1_H3_RTP21359_211015. The sequence goes on along the minus strand of NZ_JBDGDD010000008.1, from coordinate 89,623 downwards.
ATTTCCACTACCTGCTTTGAAAGCACGATACAAGGCTCGATGATATCGCTTGCCACAGAGTAGACCTGTGCTTTATCCATATCCCCTCTGACGAAGACGATAGGCACAACAAGCTCTAACCGCTCGGCACACTTCTTCACAATGTCATAGATATCAGGATATTTCAGCGGGCCAACCTGCTCGCACTTAAGAAACAGGTGCTTTGCTTCGGCAGAAACGTCCTGCGAGCCTGCCGCCTTGACGAGCTTTCCCCAGCCCCCAAGTCCCATTATCTTCTGCCTTACGGCAAAGTCGGACTCAAAAGCATAGTCAAGCACGCCGTCAACTATATGGTTCTGATAGCTTCTTGTATAAGCGTTCAAATATGTGCGGAAGCTTGTGTCAATCTGTAGCAGCGGATTTTCCCTTTCCGTTGTATTTGTACTCATGACCTGTCCTCCCTTGATCCTAAAATAATATTTTTATATGACCGTCAGCTTTCCATAGCTTCGGTAAGCACACGTCTTACCTGATATGCTTCCTGAACTATAGCGCTTGCGCTCTCGGCAATATCATGGAGACGTTCCATTTCCTTCTGAGAAATGTTGCTCTTTTCTGTTTTAAGATCATTAAGATTATCAAGTGTTTCCTGAGTATCACGGAGGATTATCTCTGTTTCGCTCTCGATCTTGCCCTTCAGACCCTCAAACGCTGAGAATACCTGACGGCGGACAGTTTCAGTGAAGTCATTATTGAGCTTCATTTCGTGGAACTGCTTTCTCACCTGAGTTTTAAAGTTTGACTTATACTTATCTATTCTTTCCTTAACAAGTATCTTATCAACGGCAAAGTTTGAAGTAAAAGTACCTGCAATACCTGCAAGAGCCATAAGGCAGAGGGTCACTGGCAGGGTAGCGGTGATGCCAAAGAAGCCTGCAAAGAATATAGCAGTATAATAAGTAGCATAAAATCCTGCAAAGCCTGTTGCTCCGCCCAAAAGTGCGCCCTTTACGCCGGACTCTCTGAAGCCCAGGAACAATCCTCCGACGCCGTAATAGCCGATAGCAACGCCGATTATCTTATCCATTACGCCGCCGTTCTTTGAAACTCTGTCGGAGATAGTGAACATCTGCTGTATCTTTGTAACGGACTCGAAGAACTCGTCCTCAAATTCCTGAAGTCTTTCAGCCTCGCAGGAAACAGCGAAGTTGATGCTGTTCTGTATCTGCTCGCAGATTATCTGCGCTCTTGCCTCTATGCTCTCCTTTATTTTCTCGGTGAGCTTTGCGGTAACGAGCTTGAGCTGGTCTTTCTTGAAATCGTCAGAGGACATCTGGAAGTTGTCTATAACCTCCATAGCTGTCTGCTCGATGTTTGTCCAATAGCTGTCCAGAACTGGCTGCAGGTCATTGAACACCTGATTTGCGGCATCGTTGATCTTGACAAATTCCTGTCTTTTCTTATTTCTTATCTCGCCTATCTCTTTGATAGCCTCGTCATACTTTTCCATGAACTCATCGTTAGCCATCATGAGTGCGTTTTCCTGCATAACAACGCTTCTGAGTATCTCAGTACCCGAATTTGTTATCTTATTTGCAAGTATCTGCAATGCGATAACGCCACGCTCTTTTGTGAGCATGGTTTCAAGAGCCTTTTCAAACTCAGGGAAGTTACTCTTTTCAAGGGCTTCCTTATCCCCAGTTTCCTTGGCATTAAGAGCCTGCTTTGCATAAACGCCGATAACTCTCGGAGTTCCTATCTTTCTTTTATAGACCGCAAACTCACGGGAATCTTCGCCCATGACCTTTTTAGCCTTTTCCATAACGTATTTTCCGATACGTCCTCTTACAGTTTCGACTATCTTGTTCTCGTCTGCCTGTGAGAAAGTACCGAAGCAGTTTACAACAAAGATAATTCTTCCCACGTCAGAAGTAAGCATTTTCTTTTCAAGAAACTCTTTCTCAAACTGTGAGAAAGGGGAGTTTGCACTGATAACGAAAACGGCTGCGTCTATTTTCGGCAGGATAGACAGAGTAACGTTGGTCATCTGGTCATCGTCGTTAAGACCCGGAGTGTCTATGATATCCACGTTGTTCTTACAGAACTCGGTATCATAATAAACAGTGGCTTCCTTGACAGTTTCGGCTCTTTCCTCCGACTCTGCTGTAAGCTTTGTTACATAGTCCTCCAGCTTGTTTATATCCACCCTTTCACTTTTGCCGTTTTTGTATTCCACCTGCACATACGGCTCTTCGCTATAAGTAACTCTGTTAAGGGTAGCCGTTGCAGGCAGCACGTCAGCAGGAAGTACCTCCTGACCCAGCATTGCGTTGATAAGGGTACTCTTTCCTCTCTTGAACTCGCCCACTATAGCGACCTCAAAATGCTCCTCGGCAGTTTTCTCCAATGTTTCCCGAATAGATTCCGCAGTATTGACAAGAGCGATCTCCTCGCTCAATCCAAGCAGCGATTTCAGGTTCTCTGTAAGACCCTTTACCGTTTCCTTATAGGACGCATAGCTGCCGTAATCAATTTGCTTTTTCATTACAAGCCTCCGTTCCTCGTTTCTAAGGCAAACCTTGCATGGCATTGCCTTGAGGTAATATCTATACTATATTCCATTCATTTCCGCTGTGACACAATAAATATTACCGTGACATTATTTTAATTATAACATATTATTAAAACATAAGTCAAGAATTTACTTATAACAAGTACAAAAAACTACCCTTTTGTACAAATCAGCGTACACATAATATACATTTTGCACAATATAGGGACAAAGACACAAAAAAACGCCCAGAAAATCGGGGCGCTATTTTATCGAGGATGTGCTAAACAAATCTTTTATATGTAGGGGCGAACAGTGTTCGCCCGTTATTTGACTCATTTTTTCAACGGACTTATATCATGCTTTTTGAGGCATTGACATCAATTTTGTCCGTAATATGCGTTCTTTCCGTGCTTTCTAAGGAAGTGCTTGTCAAGAAGCTCCTGCTGCATATGACCTATCTCAGGGTTCAGCATCATTGCGTGGAAGTTCATAAATGCGGCTTCTTCGAGAACGACTGCATTATGAACGGCTTCTGCAGCGTCCTTTCCCCATGTGAACGGGCCATGGCTTTTTACCAGAACGGCAGGTATCTGAGTTGCGTCAAGACCTTTGAAAGCCTCGATTATAACAGTGCCTGTTTCCTTTTCATACTCACCTGTTATCTCCTCAGGGGTCATTGCTCTTGTGCATGGTATCTCGCCGTAAAAATAATCTGCGTGAGTTGTGCCCATTGGTATTATGCCCTTTCCTGCCTGAGCAAAAGATGTTGCCCAGCGGCTGTGGGTGTGGACTATTCCTCCGATATCAAAAGCTTTGTAAAGCTCCAAATGTGTTGGAGTATCGCTGGAAGGCTTATATTTTCCCTCTACAACCTTGCCGCTTTCAAGATCAACTACCACCATATCATCGGCTGTCATGCCCTCATAAGGCACTCCTGAGGGCTTTATGACTACAAGGCCCTTTTCTCTGTCGATAGCAGAAACGTTTCCCCATGTGAATGTGACAAGTCCATATTTCGGCAGAAGCAGATTTGCTTCGCACACCTGCTGTTTTAATTCTTCAAGCATAAAATTCTCCTTTCTCTGATTTGGTAAATGCACCTTTTGTCTGCCCATTTTCCGTCCAAGTGAATAGCTCACCGACGATTTGAGCAGACAGTTGGTTGGCGGGCGATCTCAGGTCGCCCCTACGATCTATCTATGAATTTCTATGATTTTTTCAGAACTGTGCGTTTTTTTCTGCCGCCAATCCCTTTTTATATCTTTCCAGGAATGTTTTATAGCCCTCTGAGCCTGTCTGCTCAGGCTGAGAAGTTGTCACTTCCATATCTGCGAACACCTTTTTGTCAAGGAAGTCTGCAAGCTTTTCGCCATTTGAAAGCTCCATATATGCCGCAAGGATAGCCATGCCCCATGCACCGCCCTCTCCTGCTGTTTTCATTACTGAAACAGGGGTAGAAAGTGCGTCTGCCATAAGCTGTGAAGCCACTCCGCTGACCTTGAAAAGTCCACCGTGACCTGTTATCTTTTCAGCTTTTACCTGCTCTTTGTCAAAGAGGATATCCATGCCTATTTTCAGTGCGGTGAAAGAAGAATAAAGCTGTGCTCTGAAAAAGCTGCCCAAGGTCAAAGTGCTGTCGGGAGTGCGGAAATACATCGGTCTGCCCTCGTCAAGCTTTATAACAGGTTCGCCCGAAAGACAGTTATAGGCTGTCACGCCACCGCATGAGCTGTCGGCTGTCATGGCGTTTTTATAGAGAGTTTCATAAAGCCTGCTCTTGTCTATCTCACTGCCTGTGAGCTTTGCGAACTCACCGAACATATTCACCCATGCGTCAAGCTCTGAACAGCAGTTATTGCAATGCACCATTGCCACAGGCGAGCCGTCAGGGGTCGTTACAACGTCTATCTCCTCGTAAACACCGTTAAGTGGCTTTTCAAGGACGAGCATTGCAAATATGGAAGTGCCTGCAGAGATGTTTCCGGTCTTTTTCAGAACGCTGTCCGTTGCCACCATGCCTGTGCCTGCGTCACCCTCAGGCGGGCAGACCGGCACGCCTGCTTTGAGGCGTCCCTCCGGGTCAAGGAATCTTGCTCCCTCTTCTGTAAGGACAGCACCCTTTTCCCCTGCATTTCTCACCGCAGGGAGAATATCTTTCAGCTTATGGACAAAGCCTTTTTCTGCAAGGCTTTTTTCTGTAGGCTCGCAATACTCTTTTTTGTATCCTATGCCCTCCACAGGGAAGATACCTGAAGCTTCGCCAACGCCAACTTCAAAGCGGTCTGTAAGCCTTTTATGCACATAGCCTGCAAGGGTATTGATATAAGCGATATAAGGAACATGGGCTTCTTTGTTAAGCACCGCCTGATAAAGATGTGCGATGCTCCAACGCTGTGGGATATTGAAGCCCAGTAGTTTTGTAAGCTCTCCTGCCGCCTGAGCTGTCATGGTATTGCGCCATGTTCTGAAAGGAACAAGAAGCTTGTCATTCTTATCAAAAGCCATATAGCCGTGCATCATAGCAGAAATACCCATTGCACCGTATGTTTCAGGATAAATGCCATACTGTGCCTTTACGTTTTCTGCAAGGTCTTTATAGCAGGCTTGTATGCCCCCGTGGATATCATCAAGAGAATATGTCCAACAGCCGTTCTCAAAGCGGTTTTCCCACTGCTTCGACCCTGATGCGATAACAGAAAAGCTATCGTCTATAAGAACAGCCTTTATTCTTGTTGAGCCAAGTTCTATGCCAAGATATGTTCTTCCCTGCAAAATTTTATCTTTTACTGTCATTTTTGACTCTCCTTATAGTCCTTATCTCATTGTCACAACTACAACGGAGCATTTTGGTAGGTCTATCTCAAAGCCCTTTTCTGTCATTTTCGCACTGTACTCTTTTGGTGCGACCTTATCACAATTATCAAAATCGTTATAGTCCCTTACATCATTGTCAAGTATCCTGCACTCAATGTTCTGATAGTTTGAACCTGCGATGTCGCAGCAGATATGTGCGTCATCGTCTATAGAGCAGTTTGCTATCGTGACAGTGAGGACGCCGTCCTTTACTGAGGCAGATTGTGATATCATCGGGATCTTTCCGCCTGCCTGACAATTATTGGCGTAGCTGTAGCAAAGCTCGCCTCCCTGATGAGTTTTGAAAAGATCAAAGACGTGATAGGTAGGCGTCTTTACCATTTTCTCGCCCTCTGTGAGGATAAGAGACTGCAAAACGTTCACAGCCTGCGCAAGATTTGCCATTACTACCTTGTCGCTGTGGTTATTGAAGATGTTCAAATTGCAAGCCGCCACGATAGCGTCACGCATTGTGTTCTGCTGATAGAGGAAACCTGGGTTTGTGCCCTCCTCAACGTCATACCAACAGCCCCACTCGTCTACTATAAGACCTATCTTACCCTCTGGATCACGGCGTGACATTATCTCGCTGTGACGTTTTATAAGCTCGTCCATATATAGAGTTTTTGATATAGTTTCGTAATACTCCTCGTCTGAAAACTCAGTTGCACTGCCCTTTTTGTTCCAATCCCCTGTAGGAACGGTGTAATAGTGCAAAGAGATAGCCTTTGTGTGCCACTCCCCAAGGTTTGACATTACAACGTCCGTCCAGTTATAATCGTTGGAATTTGGTCCGCAGGCAATTTTGTAAAGCTCATTGCCGCTGAAATTCTTGCAAAAGCTCTGATATCTTCTGTATTCATCGCAGTAATACTCAGGACGCATCGAGCCGCCGCAGCCCCAGTTTTCGTTGCCGATACCAAGATATTTAAGCTTCCAAGGCTTTTCTCTGCCGTTCTTTCTTCTCAGGTCAGCCATAGGCGAAACACCGTCAAAGGTGATATATTCTATCCACTCGGAAAGCTCCTGAACAGTGCCGCTTCCGAGATTTCCTGCAAGATACGGTTCGCAGCCTATCTCCTCGCACAGGTCAAAGAACTCATTTGTGCTGAAAGAGTTATCCTCTGTCACGCCGCCCCAGTTGGTGTTTATCATTTTCTTTCTCTGGGATTTTTCGCCGATACCGTCTTTCCAATGATACTCGTCAGCAAAACAGCCTCCCGGCCAGCGGAGAACAGGCATTTTTATCTCCTTGAAAGCTTCGATAACGTCTTTTCTTACGCCTTTTATGTTCGGTATCTCAGAATTTTCGCCAACGTACATTCCGTTATAGATACATCTGCCGAGATGTTCGGAGAAGTGTCCGTATATCTCCGGGTTGATGTGGGAACGTTTGTCTGCGGTATTGATAAGCATTGAAATATTCTTCATTGTGACCTCCTAAAAGTATATGATTTTAGTTTCAATTATATTTTATCACTTGACAAAAAAACAACAATGATATATCCTATTATTATACTGATACATCATACGAAATTAGAAAGGAAAAACCTATGGAACTTCACGCTTTGGGACTAAACTACAGCCATGACGGGTCTTTTGATATACGCCGTCCAAACGGTTCGGGGGATAATCTTCTGCTTATATTCAAATCCTCTGCGGTGGTGCGTTTGCACGGAAGGGAATACTCAGTTTCCCCTGACAGCGCAATACTATACAAAAAAGGCACTGAGCAGATATACCGTGCCTGCAAGGGTTTTTACATAAACCACTGGCTTCATTTCGATTGCGACGATACGCTCACCCGTGACTATTCACTCCCATATGATACGATTTTTATGTTATCAGACGCAGAGAAAACTGAGGATATCTTATCCACCATAAGCAGACTCAGCTTATCTGAAAGCGGCAGGCGTGAGGATTATATCGAGCTTATGCTCAGAATGCTGCTCATAAGACTTGGAGAGGAATATTCTCTCAGCAAGAGCGGTCAGCCGCCAAGAAAGCGCAGTCACTACGCTGATGCACTTGAACGGCTCAGGGCTGACATCTACAGCTCCCCCTCCGGGAGCAGGAACATTGCCGATATGGCGAAAACTCTCATCGTAAGCCCCTCCCACTTTCAGTATCTTTACACCTCACGCTTCGGTGTGAGCTGTTATGAGGATATACTCTGTGCAAGAATGAAAAACGCTGAATACTATCTTCTCAGCACTGACATGACAGTGAAAAACATTGCCGCCGTATGCGGATACGAAAATGACGTGCATTTCATGCGGCAGTTCAAACGCAGATACAACATGACCCCCTCACAGTTTCGGCAGAAAAACAAAAAATAGGCATATGCAAAAAGCGGACGAAAAGAACTCGTCCGCTTTTATTTTGTCAAATATCTATTGAAAGTGAAAGGCGGGCGACCAAAGTCCGCCCCTGCAAAACAGCTTAATCTTCTATCTCATACTGGTCTTCAATGACAACAGGGTGGCCGTCCTCGGTCATTACCATATCCCCTGCACTGCACTGAACAGCCGTTTGCTCTGCGGTTATGTCATTGGGTTTGAGTTTGAATCTTATTGCCTGCTTGCAGTTTTCTATCTCAACATATGTATGCTTTCCGCCCGACTCTCCGTCCAGCGTCCAAGGAACTTCATTCACGCTTGTGAATGTGACCTTTGAGGTCTTGAACGTCACAAAATGCTTATCGTTGAGCTTATTAAGCACCGCCTCGTTTATTGTGTTGCTCAGCTCGATAGCGTTCTTAGGGGTCTTTACCAGAACCACCTCGAAAAGTCCGTCGTCAAAACACACCCCGGAAGCAATAAGCTTTTTCATTCCGCCCACTGAGATAGTGTTTGAGATAAGACCGAGTATAAAGCTTCCTTCTATTACCTCGCCGTCATGCTCCACTCTCATTTGCTGACCTGTTATCTTTGAAAGCCTTTTTATCCCCTCTGCCACATATGCGGCATGACCAAACTTGTTTTTCATCGTTTGTGAGGTTTCATAAGAAACGTCAGTGAAGGCGCCAAAGCCTGCTACATACACAAAATACTGACCGTTGAACTTACCAACGTCATAATCAAAATACACGCCGTCAACTATCTCCCTTGCGGCGTCAAGCATTTTTTTCGGTATGCTCAAAGACTGCGCACAATCATTTGTTGAACCGGCAGGAATATATCCAAGCGGTATTTTCTTATCAAATGTCATCATTGCCTTGACAGCCTCAGACAATGTTCCGTCACCGCCTGATATGACTATCATATCATAATCCTGACCGCACTTGCAAAGCTTGTTATAGCCGTCAAGCTTAGCCTGCGTAGGGTAGGTGACTACCTCATAGCCGCCCTTTGTAAAAATATCCACAATGTCGCAAAGGTTATCTTTTATCTGTCCCTTGCCAGCATGGGGGTTGAACACAAAAAGCAATTTTTTCATTTTCCCAGCCCCTTTTCGTTTTTCAAATTTCTATTATTCTACTTTTTATCTATCTTTCTTACACACTTTTTACATAGAGAATTATACCACAAATTTCACAAAAGTCAAGTATTATTGCGACAGCCGTCAAAAAGTCGTCAACAATCACAAACAAATTGTCAGCCAAACCACGAAGGTGACAAAGATAATAAGGGCAAAACATATAAAATAAGCAATATGGATAAACAGGTGATCGCTGTTCGCCCCTACATATAGAAATCAAGATCATCGCCGCAGGCGATACCTTAATTCCTCATTCCTCACTAAAATAAATCAATCTTTCGCCTCATACCAACTTCTGCCGCTGTTTACGTCCACTGTCATTGGCACAGCAAGCTTTACAGCGTTTTCCATTTCATCTTTGAGTATCTTTTCGGCTCTGTCCTTGTCTTTTTCAGCCGCTTCTATAATAAGCTCGTCATGCACCTGCAAAATAAGTCTTGCGTCAAGATCTTCTTCTCTGAGCTTTTTGTATACTCTTACCATTGCTATCTTGATGATATCAGCCGCCGCACCTTGGATAGGTGCGTTCATTGCCGCCCTCTTTCCAAAAGCCTGCAAGACCTTGTTTGAAGCAGAAAGCTCAGGGATATATCTTCTTCTGCCGAAAAGGGTGGTGACATAGCCGTTTTTTATGCCGTCATCAACTGTCTTATCCATAAATTCAGATACTTTCGGGAAGTTGTCAAGATAATTCTTGATGTATCTTTTTGCTTCCGCAACGGTCACGCCGATATCTTTTGACAGAGAAAATGCACCTATTCCGTAAATGATGCCGAAGTTTACAGCCTTTGCCGCACTTCTCATTTCAGGGGTGACAAAATCCTCGGGGATATCAAAGACCTGTGCCGCCGTTGAGGTATGAATATCTCTGCCCTCTGAGAAAGCTTCCTGCATATTTTTGTCACCGCACACGGAAGCAAGCACTCTAAGCTCGATCTGGCTGTAGTCAGCGTCGAGAAGAGTATAGCCGTCCTCGGCAACAAAGAATTTACGCATATTCCTGCCTATCTCTTTTCTCACGGGGATATTTTGCATATTAGGCTCGGTGGAGGATATCCTTCCTGTTCTTGTTTCGGTCTGCTTGAAAACAGAATGGACTCTGCCGTCAGGGTGGATAAGCTTCAAAAGTCCGTCAACATAGGTGGAATTGAGCTTTGTGAGGGTGCGGTACTCAACGATAAGAGGCACGATAGGGTGCTTGTCCATAAGGCTTTCAAGAACGTCCGCATTAGTGGAATAACCCGACTTTGTTTTCTTCTTTGCAGGCAGACCTAAATCCTCGAAAAGCACCTCCCCAAGCTGTTTTGTGGAAGCTATATTGAACTCCTTGCCTGCATACATATATATCTGCGAGGTAAGCTCGTCTATCTTTATTTTCAAGTCCTCACCGAAAGCCTTTATGCCCTCTGCGTCAGCCTTTACACCGTAAAACTCCATTGAAGCAAGCACTTCGCAAAGTGGCATTTCGATATCGTCGAATAGCTTTGTCATTTCTGTCATTTCAAGCTGTTTTTTCAGATTTTCACTAAGAGCAGGCAGGCTTGAAAGGTCTGCATATTCCCCCATATCAGAGCGGTAAAGGCACTTATATGAAAGACAAAGATTTTCCGCTGTATACTCGCTTGACTGTGAATTGAGAAGATATCCTGCAAGGTCGCAGCAGAAAGTAAGGTTTTCAAGGTGAGTACCATTTGAGAACGCAAACTTATGGGCAGTTTTGCCCTCAAAGGTTATTTTTTCGCAGGCTGTTCCCATGAAAGCTGTGATAATTGCATTGTCCTCGGTGGTGTAGATAACATCGTTACAGAGGATAGAAAGCTTATTGTCGGCAAAGATAAAATACGCTGTTTTGTCCTTGCCGAGAACAGATATAACGCTCTCATCAAGTGGCTTGACCTCAAACTTAGGCAGGTCGGAAAGCTTTAGCTTGCTTTCCTGCACTGCGCTGTCAGCGCTTTCCACAGCTTTTCCGCTAAGACCCAATCTGTCTATAAGGCGCATCATTTCAAGGTCGGCAAGGAGAGCCTTTGTTTTCTCGGTATCAACCTCGCCCAGCTTATAAAACTCTGTAGCTTTATCAACAGGGGCTTCAAGACATATTTCCGCAAGGAAGCGGCTGTCTATAGCGTCCTGATGACCATTTTCAAGCTTTGTGCGCACAGACGGGGTAAGCTTAATATCTGCGAGGTGTTCATAAAGGGTCTTGACATCGCCCTCCTGCTTGATAAGGGAAAGTGCGGTCTTTTCGCCTATGCCCTTTACGCCTGAGATATTGTCTGAGGTATCGCCCATAAGAGCCTTTACCTCAATCATCTGACGAGGGGTAACGCCGTATTCTTCCATTATCCTGTCAGGGGTATATATCTTTGTTTCCTTTGTGGTGGCAAGGCGCACTGTCACACGGTCGGAAACGAGCTGAAAGCTGTCCCTGTCACCAGTGAGGATATAGCACTCGTTGCCTGAATCTGCGGCGGCTTTTGAGAGCGTACCGAGGATATCGTCTGCTTCATAGCCCTCGCACTGTACTATCTTTATACCAAGGTCGCCCAAAAGCTCTTTTATGACAGGCATTTGCTGAGCAAGCTCCTCAGGCATACCCTTTCGGTTGGCTTTGTAGGCGGCATTCGCCTTGTGTCTGAAAGTAGGAGCTTTAAGGTCGAAAGCCACTGCCACGCAGTCAGGCTTTACCTCTCCTATCTCCTTGAGGTAAATATTCATGAACCCCGTAAGGGCATTCGTGAACTGTCCCTTTGAATTTGACAGCAGCTTTATTCCGTAAAAAGCCCTGTTCATTATGCTGTTTCCGTCTATGGCTAGTAGTTTCATTCTAGTCCAAGCACCTCCGCTTTATTGTTCTCATTTCTTGGATTATACTCGTCAACGTCCCACTTGATAGGGTTATTGTGTATGTATTTTGAAATTGCTATATATTCTTTTTGGTTTCTGATGATATGGTCATAATATGAACGCTGAAAAATATTAAAACCAATATCCTTATTTATAAATCTTTTCAACATTGACACATACTGTGGAACTATCTCGTTTGTAGGGGACGGCGCCCTCGACGTCCCGCTGACTCCCGCACCGATTTTCAGTATAAAATGGATATGATTTGGCATTATGACATATTGCAATATCTTTTTGTCATCATAGACACTGTTTGCTCTGTGGATATTATCTCTGATAATTTTACCAAAGCTTGAAAGATAGACCTTTCCGACAGCGTGTGCGCAACATAACGGGACGTCGGGGGCGCCGTCCCCTACATCTGTTGCCCACAACAACTCGTTTTTGTGGACAGTACATATGGTAATAAAATAAAGTCCATTTTTTGAATAATCATAATTTTCAAGTCTTATGATTTTCCTTACAGGTTTATCCATAAGATTATTCCGAAATCCTATCCAGCGACAGCGTTGCAATGCCGTTAAGGCTTTCATCTGCTCGTCTGCCTGCAAGATAGTCAAAATATCCCTGACAGGCTATCATTGCTCCGTTGTCGCCGCAGTATTTGAACTCAGGCATATAAAGCTTATAGCCACGCTTGTCACAGGCTTTTTGAAGCTTCTCTCTTACCCCTGAGTTTGCCGAAACGCCGCCTGCAAGCCCTATGGTAATGTACCCAAGATCTTTTGCGGCAAGCATTGCTTTGTCTACAAGAATGTCGGATATTGTGTTCTGGAACGAAGCCGCCATATCGTTCACATTGACAGTTTCGCCCTTTTGTGCGGCATTATGCACAAGGTTTATAACGGCAGTTTTTAGTCCGCTGAAAGAGAAGTCATATTCACTGCCCTGCACCTTTGGGTGAGGGAGCTTATAGGCATTAGGATCACCTGACTTTGCGGCATTGTCGATAAACTTTCCACCCGGGTATTCAAAGCCCAATGTTCTTGCTACCTTGTCAAAACACTCGCCTGCGGCATCATCTCTTGTTCTGCCTATAACATGATATCTTGAATAATCAAGCACCTCTACAATATGTGAATGTCCTCCCGACACGACCAAGCAAAGATAAGGCGGTTTAAGCTCAGGGTGGGAGATATAATTTGCGGCAATGTGACCTGCAATATGGTGAACAGGCACAAGAGGCTTATTTGCACTCATTGCAAGTCCCTTTGCAAAGCTCACTCCCACGAGAAGTGCTCCGATAAGTCCCGGAGCGTAGGTCACTGCAACAGCGTCGATATCCTCCATTGTGCAGTTTGCTTCTTCAAGAGCGGCTTTTGTCACCCATGTTATGTTCTCCGCATGGCGGCGTGAGGCTATCTCAGGCACAACTCCACCATAAAGCCTGTGTTCGTCTATCTGACTTGCAACTATATTTGAAAGCACCGTTTTTCCGTCTTCAACAACAGAGCAGGCTGTTTCATCGCAGGAGCTTTCTATTCCTAAAATCTTCATTTTATTACCCTCTTTTATTTCGTAAATATAAGCATATCATATACATTTAATAAGCAGACAAATTGGAGCAAGCAGGCGACCAAAGGTCGCCCCTACGAAAAAATAATCATCGCCGCAGGCGATACCTTAATTCCTCACTCCTCATTCCTCACTTTTCAAGGAAGTCCGTATATCCGCTTCATTTCAGCCGAGTTTCCGCCGTCTGCGGAACGCACATATAAAGGCTTTTCTATCTGTACAAAAGGCTTTCCGCCCTTTTTGCCCTCAACGAGAATAAGCCATGGTGGACACTCTGGGTTTTTGTGAACTGTCCGTAAACGCTTCGGCTCGATGCCACTGGCTCTCATTGCCGTCATTATATCGCATAGGCGCTCGGGGCGGTTGCATATGCAAAGTCTGCCACCGAATTTCAGATTTTTCTTTGCACATCTGCACACGTCATCAATAGTGCAGAGCATTTCATGCCGTGCGATAGAAACCGCTTCGCTGTCATTTTTCGCACCTGTGTTGTTTATCTTGTAGGGCGGATTGCAGGTGATAAGATCAAGCTCTTTTTCGCTTCTCCAATCATTCAAGTCGCCCAAAACAGGCTGGATAGTGTCTATTTTCGACCTCTCAAGAGATACTTTAAGCTGTTCGTGAGCCTTTTTCTGTATCTCAACAGCATATATCTTCTGCGGCTTGTAAAATTTGTGCAGAAGAAGCGCTACTATGCCGCTCCCTGTGCAAAGGTCTGCGCAGATATCCTTGTGCCGTCCTGATGAAAAATCCGCAAGCAGAAAGGCGTCAGTACCAAAGCGGTGTTCGTCAGATATACATATCTCAATGCCCTCGCCCAAGGACTCAAATGTAAAATCGTTATATGTCATTTATTTCTCCATTTTCAGTGGGTTGAAGTGCCATTAAAACAGCATTTTCAGTGGGGGCGGTGTAGAAATTTTTTCTCATGCCTACCCTCTCAAAGCCCAATTTTTCGTAAAAGCCTATAGCCCCAAGGTTTGACTCCCGCACTTCAAGATACCATTTTTCAGCCTTTGCGGCATTGTATGCGCTGTCAAAAAGGGCTTTTGCAATGCCCATTCTGCGGAACTTCTCCAAAACGCCTATATTGTTTATCTCAGCTTCTCCGCAGACGCACCACACGCTTATAAAGCCTGCGGCTTTGCCATTACAAAGGGCAAGAAACGATATATCGTCAGGGTTTGAAAGCTGTTTTTGGTAGGTTTCAAAACTCCAGGCTTCGGGCAGAATTTTCGCCGCAGTTTGTGAAAAAAGCTGTACGTTTTCCTCTGAAAGAGGCACAATGGTCACATCTGCCACCTTATTCGCCCTCTATTTTCGTGCCAACAAGGCAATACGCTTTGCAGTCGCTCAGAATTTTGACTTTTACATCATGGAAACCACGCTCTCTAGCCATTGAACGCACCTGCTGAGGAGTGAACTTGTCAAAACCTGTGTCGCAGTACGGGAGTTTATCAAGGTAGCCCTTTGTATAGAATGTGCAGATAAAATTGCCGCCGTCTTTGAGAACTCGCCTTACCTCGTCAAGAACTTTTGCGGTGTCCTCCCAGAAATAAATGGTGTTCACAGTGTAAACAGTGTCAAAAAAATCGTCATTATAAGGAATCTCCTCAGCTTTTCCCTGCTGTAAGATCACCTTGTTGGTATTCACTCCGTCACGGTTTTTTCGCTTGGCTTTTTCCACCATATCCGCAGAAATGTCAACGCCATAGAACTTAGCGTTTATATTCTTGCTGAGCTTTTTGATAGTCACGCCGTTTCCAAAGCCTATATCCAATATCCTTGCACCGTCAAGCTTGCAGACAAATTTTTTCACCGCTCTGTAGTGCTCTGCATTGAAAAAATTCATGAATTTTGCACAGGCTATACCGCCCAATCCCTCTGGATTAGCACACTGTCCGCCTATGTATTCTTTTATGCTCATAAAATCACCTCAAAAAATCTAAAATAATATATAATACAAATGCGAAAAAAACAAGAAATAAACATCGCCGCAGGCGATACCTTAATTCCTCATTCCTCACTCCTCATTCCTCATTTAAACAAGAGTCCGTAAAGCTCCCCCTTAGAAAAACCCGTTGCCTTTGCTATCTCACGGCAAGCGTCAGCTCCACGCATACCCTTTTCCACAAGGGCTTTTACTTGTTCAAGCGCTTCCTCTATATTCTCCGCAGGGCAAAGCTCGTCCTCTTTTGCACCCTCGATAACAAGCACAAATTCGCCCTTTGGCTTGTTGGCTTCATAATACTCCACAGCCTGCGCAAGAGTGGTGCGGAAAACTTCTTCGTGTATCTTTGTAAGCTCCCTGCAAAGAGATATTCTTCTGTCACCGAAATATTCCAGCATATCCTTCAAAGTGTAGATGAGCTTGTGGGGCGCTTCATAGAAAATGAGGGTATTGGTGCAGTTTTTCACCGATGCAAGATGATTTAATCTTTGCTTCTTGGTGGTTGACAAAAAGCCCTCGAACTGAAATCTTGCAGTGTCAAGTCCGCTTATGGCAAGTGCTGATACCACCGCTGACGGACCTGGTACTACCTCCACTTTCACACCGTTTTCAGCGCACAGCTTCACAAGAAGCTCCCCAGGGTCTGAAATGCAGGGCATACCGGCGTCTGTAACGATAGCGGCGTTCTCGCCTGCCATTATCCTGTTCAAAATGCTCTCGCCCACCTGTTTTGCATTGTGTTCGTGATAGCTCACAAGTGGCGTTTTTATGTCAAAATAATTGAGAAGCTTTGCGGTAACTCTTGTGTCCTCTGCACAGATAAAATCAGCCTTTTCCAGGGTCTCAACTGCACGGTATGTCATATCTCCAAGGTTGCCTATAGGCGTTCCTACTACGGATAAAATTCCCATTGTTTATTCTCCTAACTCGTTTGCAAGTATGTGGTCTATCATCTCATAAAGATCAGAAATGGTATTAAGCCCACCGCACTGCGCTCTTAGCCTTGCAGAGCCTTTCAGCCCTTTAACATACCATGCGCAGTTTTTTCTGGCTTCTTTCATGCCCTGACGTTCGCCCTTGTATTTGCATATAAGCTCGCAGTGCTTTTTCATCACTGCCATTTTTTCTTCTATGCTCACCTCAGGAAGCTTTTCCCCTGTTTCAAGATAATGCTTCACGTCACGGAAAACCCATGGTCTGCCGTAGCTTCCTCTGCCTATCATAACAAGGTCACAGCCTGTCTGCTCATACATTGCCTTTGCGCTTTCTCCGTCAACAACGTCGCCGTTGCCTATAACGGGTATCTTCACCGCCTCTTTTACCTGCCTTATTATATCCCAATCGGCTTTGCCTGAATAAAACTGCGTTCTCGTCCTGCCGTGACAGGTGACGGCGCTTGCCCCTGCCTGCTCGATGAGCTTTGCAAACTCCACTGCATTTATGCTGTTTTCGTCCCAACCTGCACGAAATTTCACTGTAACGGGGCAGTTTGCGTTTTTTACCACCTCTCTGCATATCTCTGCCGCAGTGTCAGGAAGCTTCATAAGTGCAGAGCCACTGCCGTTGCCTACTATCTTAGGCACAGGACAGCCCATGTTTATATCAATGATATCAGGGGAATATTCGTTGAGCTTATAAGCCGCTTTTCCCATATAATAAGGGTCTTCCCCAAAAAGCTGCAAAGCATAGGGGCGTTCCTCTTTCTCAATCTCGCAAAGACGTGCAGTCTTTTTGTCACCAAAGCACAGACCCTTCGAGGATATCATCTCGCTTACAAGATATGACGCACCATACTCTTTGCACATAAGGCGATATGATTTATCTGCCACCGACGCCATGGGTGCTAATGCGGCGGTCTTTTCTATTTCAACGTTTCCGATAAAAAAACTGTTCATCAAGTCAAATTCTCCTAATATGTTCCAATACATGAATAGTCATAGCGATACTATTTTATTATAGCACAATGCGTGATTTTTTGCAACGATAAAAAGCCATATAACTACACAAAGTAATAAATCGCTGAAACGCCTTGACATTTGCGGAATTTTGCTATAAAATATAATGGTAGTATTATATTTTGTATAAGGAGAATGTTTCATGAATAATTCTGAAAAAACCATGGATAAGATCGTGGCTCTCTGTAAAAACAGAGGCTTTGTATACCCTGGAAGCGAGATCTACGGCGGTCTTGCAAACACTTGGGACTACGGTCCGCTTGGCGTTGAGCTGAAAACTAACATCAAGAACGCTTGGAGAAAGAAGTTCATTCAGGAGAACAAGTACAACGTTGGTCTTGACTCCGCTATCCTTATGAATCCGCAGACTTGGGTGGCTTCAGGTCACATTGGCGGTTTCTCTGACCCTCTTATGGACTGCAAGGACTGTAAGACACGTCACAGAGCGGACAACCTTATCGAAGATTTCGACGGCACTAACGTTGCAGGCTGGACAAACGAGCAGATGATGGACTACATCAAGGAAAAGCAGATCCCATGCCCAGATTGCGGCAGCCACAACTTCACTGATATCCGTCAGTTCAACCTTATGTTCAAGACATTTCAGGGTGTAACTGAGGACTCAAAGTCTGAGCTTTATCTGCGTCCTGAAACTGCACAGGGCATCTTTGTAAACTTTGCAAATATCCAGAGAACAACAAGAAAGAAAGTACCTTTCGGTGTTGCACAGGTAGGTAAGTCATTCAGAAACGAGATCACTCCGGGTAACTTCATTTTCCGTGTTCGTGAGTTTGAGCAGATGGAGCTTGAGTTCTTCTGCAAGCCCGGCACAGACCTTGAGTGGTTCAACTACTGGAGAGGCTTCTGCAAGGATTGGCTCCTTAGCCTTAACATCAAGGAAGAAAACCTTCGTCTGAGAGATCATTCACCTGAGGAGCTTTGCTTCTATTCAAAGGCTACAACTGACTTTGAGTATCTCTTCCCATTTGGCTGGGGCGAGCTTTGGGGCGTTGCCGACAGAACTGATTATGACCTTAATCAGCACATCAAGACAAGCGGCAAGAGTCTTGATTATTTTGACCCTGAAACAAACGAGAGATATGTTCCATACGTTATTGAGCCTTCCCTTGGCGTTGAGAGATTGTTCCTGACAGTTGTCTGCGAAGCATATGACGAGGAAAACATCGGCACAGAGGAGAAGCCTGACGTTAGAACTGTTATGCGTTTCCACCCTGCACTTGCTCCTTTCAAGGCTTGCATTCTTCCGCTTTCCAAGAAGCTCAGCGAGCAGGCAGGCGAGCTTTATGCAGAGCTTTCAAAGCACTTCCTTGTTGACTATGACGAGGCAGGTTCTATCGGTAAGAGATATCGCCGTCAGGACGAGATCGGTACACCATTCTGCATCACATATGACTTTGATTCTGTTGAGGACGGCTGTGTAACAGTAAGAGACAGAGATACAATGGAGCAGGAGCGTATCAAGATCGACGAGCTGGTAGCTTATATCGAAAAGAAGATAGCTTTCTAGTAAATTAAAAATCTTTGCGGGCGAACGGTTTGTTCGCCCGTTTTTTATGCCCGTTTTTACAATAAAAAGCTTTACAAAATTGGCGAGTTGTGATATAATATGTTTGTATATTTTTACGAAAGGACGTCCTTGCCATAAAAAATATATTTGACTCACATTGTCACTATGACGATCACGCTTTCGATGAGGACAGATACGAAGTCCTTGACAGGCTTCTTTGCGACCCTGACTCTCCTGTAGACAAGGTCTGCCATGCCGCAACGGACGAAAGATCGTCTTTGTTCGGAATCGAAACTGCGAAAAAATATGAGAATTTCTATACCTCTGTGGGCTTTCACCCTGAGTGTATGGATACTCTTCCTGAAAATTATATGCAGGTGCTTGACGAGCTTTATTTGAAAGCCTGCTCTACTCACAAGCTTGTTGCGGTCGGTGAGATAGGGCTTGACTATCATTATGAGGGATATGACAAAGAAAGACAGATAAAGCTTTTTGACAAGCAGGTGGAATATGCTGTGAAGAAAAGTCTGCCTGTTATAGTTCACTGCCGTGAAGCCACTCAGGACTGCCTTGACGTGCTGAACAAATATGCGCCGTCAGGTGTAGTTCACTGCTTTTCAGGCTCGGCGGAGACCGCAGAGATAGTGCTTGGGCTTGGTATGTACATCGGGTTTACAGGTGCGCTTGCTTTTAAAAATGCTAAAAAAGCCAGACGTGCTCTTGAAGTTGTCCCAATGGACAGGCTTCTTCTTGAAACGGACTGCCCTTACATGGCGCCCCCTCCTTACAGAGGACAGAGGTGCGAAAGCCCTATGATAGAAGAAGTGGCAAAGGTCGTGGCTGAGATAAAAAAACTTGATCCGCAGGAAGTGCTTGACATTACAAATAGAAACGCTTGCCGCCTGTTCGGGATCGAATATGAGAAAGGATAAGAGAACAAAATGACAGAAACTATGTATGTAGTAATACCATGCTACAATGAGGAACAAATGTTGCCTATCACAGCGGAAGCGCTTATAAAAAAGTTCGATAAGCTGAAGGCAGAAGGTCGTATCGCACAGAACAGCAAGGTCATGTTCGTTGACGACGGCTCAAAAGACAAAACGTGGGAGATAATACAGAAGCTCCACGAAGCAAGCCCTGTTTTCACAGGTCTTAAACTCTCAAGAAACAAAGGTCATCAGAACGCACTGCTGGCTGGTCTTATGACGGCGAGAAACTATGCTGATATCGTTGTTTCCATGGACGCTGACTTGCAGGACGATATAAACGCTATTGACGGCTTCCTTGATAAGAGGGCAGAGGGCTGTGATATTGTTTACGGCGTTCGTTCATCGAGAGAAAAGGATACCGCTTTCAAGCGTGGAACTGCTCAGGCATATTACAAGCTTTTGGAGCATATGGGCGTTGAGATAACATATAATCACGCTGATTACAGACTTATGAGTAAAAGGGCTATAGACGCTCTGGCAGAGTTTAAGGAAGTAAATCTGTTTCTGAGAGGTCTTGTGCCTATGGTCGGCTTCAAGAGCGACATCGTTAAGTATGTAAGAAACGAGCGTGTGGCGGGCGAATCTAAATATCCGCTGAAAAAAATGCTTTCCTTTGCAGTTGAGGGAATAACCTCACTTTCTGTAAAGCCTATAAGATTTATCACCACTATCGGTATAATAGTATTTTTAGTATCACTTATAATGCTTATATATTTCCTTATAACATGGGCAGTGGGACACACTGTTCAGGGCTGGGCTTCAACTATCACGTCTATATGGGCGATAGGCGGACTTCAGCTTTTGGCTATAGGCATTATCGGAGAATATATAGGCAAGATCTATTTGGAAACAAAGGCTAGACCTAAATTTATAATCGAAACAAATCTTGAAGAAACAGACAAGGAGTAATTAAAAATGGCAGAACTCAAGGCTAACAATCAGAAACCAAATTTCGACAACAACCCTAAGCTTATAGAAGCTATCGCAGAAATGAGAAAGAATTTCTGTGCCGAAACTCAAAACAAGGTAATAAACACAGCACTTGCCTGCACATTTCTCGTGCCTGCAATGGTAGAAAAGACAACAGAGCTTGTTGCCGACGCTGAAAACCATGTTAATTTTGAGGACAAGAGCAAGGCTAAGTTCATTCTTCTCAACAACAACAAAACAAACGGCACATTTTTCCCTGTTTTCACTTCCCCGGAGGAAGCTAAGAAGCTCCAGTATGACAAGCCATTCCAGAGCTTTGCAATGAGATTTCAGGATATAGCTGCTCTCACTGAGCAGACGCCAAAGGTACAGGGCTTTGTTGTAAACCCATTTGGCGAGAACCTTCCTTTCACTCAGGAAATGCTGGAGTCTATCAAGCAGACACTTATAAAGGTAGCAAAGGAGCGCAAGGCGGCTAAAGAAGCTGCTGAAAATGGCGAAGCTCCTAACATTGCTGTTACAAACAACGAAACAGCAGAGTAAGATACTTAAGCATATCTGGAGGACGGACTGTGTTCGTCCTCTTTTTTACCTGTCTATAAACACCTAATTATAGAAGTCTGTGTCTTATTTTTACGAAAACTATGCTTAATATGGTTGACAAAGATCATGCCGTGTGTTATAATTGTAGTAATATGGTGGGAAATAAAGCGTGTTATTTGTGCAGTGTTCACTATCACGCACCACGCAAAAGACTAAAAGGTTCTGCTTTTAGAAATTTTTTTCGTGATCTGAGGGAGTATATATGGCTAACGAAACTGAGCTTGAAAAAATTGACCGTGCTGCCGAATACTTTGAAAGATATTTTGAGTTTGAGGACGCTGTAACGGTCAGCAAGGAAAACAAGGAATACCTCAAAACTTATATCCATGACAACGATTATGTTGTTAAAAACTTCAATATAAAAAATAAGATCGTTAAGGCTGTGGGCATAAGTGCGGCTATCGGCGTGGCGGCTTTCCTGCTGCTGTGGCTGCTCCTTGGCACAAAGCTTATTATAGTGGGCATTATTGCAGGTGCACTTATTTTTATCGGTGTAGGCGTTTTCGGTATCGCACTGAACAAATACAGACTTACTGCTGCTGAACAGAAGCAGGTTGAAGTGAACGAGGGCATAAACGAACAGATAATAATGCTTGATGACAGAATAAAGCAAGTAGAACGTCAGAGAGATGATTACTACAAGGCTCTTGAAAAGAGAGTGCCTTTCATGTCACTTGACTATATGAAGAACGTTCAGCAGATAAAACAGTTTCTTGTGGACGGCAAGGCTGACACCTGCGAGGAAGCTGTGGATATGTTCGAGGAGTCGATGCTTTTACAGCAAATGACGGACATCATGACAAAGAGCGAAACTATCGAGCCTGTCAAGGACGATAAGGAACGTTTCGGCGACCCTTTGAAGATAATAAAGGAAAACAAGAAGAAACGCAAAAAGGAAAAGAAAGCAAAAAAAGACAAAAAGTAACTTTCGACCGCAGCAGCATTTTACGCCGCTGCGGTCTTTCTGTGAAGATCCACAATTTGCTATAGATAGGATAATGTATGAACGAGAAAAAAGATATTCTAACAAAAACATGGGTAGTGGCTGTCCTTGCATCCATATGCTGTATGCTGTGGGGAAGTGCATTTTCCTGCGTGAAAATAGGCTACAGCCTTATGAACATAACCACCAATGACAGCGGCTCTCAGCTTGTGTTTGGGGGCATAAGATTTTTTGTGGCAGGGCTAATGGCTCTTGCCATGGGAAGCGGAGCGGAGAGAAAAATTCTCCTGCCAACAAAGACTTCCATACCAAAGATCATGATAATAAGCCTTTTTCAGACCATTTTGCAGTATTTTTTCTACTACATAGGTCTAGCCCACACAACGGGGGTAAAGGCAGCGATAATAGTTGGGGCGAACGTTTTTATTGCGATACTTGTGTCATCGCTTTTATACAAGCTTGAAAAGCTCACCGCTGTGAAAATAGCAGGCTGTATACTTGGTTTTTCAGGGATAATCATTATAAATCTCGGTGGACTTTCGGGAGTAAGCATCAATCTTCTCGGGGACGGATTTATTTTTCTTTGCACCTGTGCATACGCTTTTTCATCGGTGTATATGAAGCGCTATTCCGAAACAGAAGACCCTGTTATGCTTAGCGGCTGGCAGTTTGTTTTCGGTGGAGCAGTTCTCACTGTCATAGGCTTTTTAATGGGCGGAAGGCTTGGTCACATGAGCGCAAAGGCTTTTTTGATGCTTTTGTATCTTGCCTTTGTATCAGCGGCGGCATATTCTCTGTGGGCAGTGCTTTTGAAGCACAACCCTGTTTCAAAGGTGGCGATTTTCGGCTTTATGAACCCTGTGTGCGGAGTGCTGCTTTCAACTATCCTGCTTGATGAAAAAGGCATTTTTGGTGTTCAGGGGATAGCCGCACTTATCCTTGTATGCTCGGGTATCTTTATTGTTCAGAGAAAAGGGAATAAATAATATTGTAACTATGCTCATATGCTTTTGCATATTCACGTTGTTTGTATGTAGGGGCGAACAGTGTTCGCCCGTTGATTTGACATTTTTGCAACGGACTGGCTCATATGCTTTTTGCGTATGAGCTTTTTTATTCAAAATCGTTCTAAAGACTGTTTAAAATGTTGATTTTTATATGTAGCTGTGTTATAATGAATTGTGTATGGTTTTTTACCAATATATTATCAGTAAAGAAAAAGAGGACAAGACAATGTTTAAGAAAAACGGACTTCTAAAAAGCCCTGACAGCAAGCCAAAAGAAAAGTATCTGCTGCTGTTTGCGGTGGCTTTTATCGGCATGATGATCTCGTTCATTCCGTCAATGATAGTGAACAAGGGCATCTTTCTCTACTATGGCGACTTCAACTCACAGCAGATGATGTTCTATCAGCACTGTCATGACGCTGTTCGCAGCGGAAACATGGGCTGGGATTGGGGAACGGACTTAGGCTCGAGCTTTGTTGGCTCATATGCTTTCTATCTCCTTGGCTCGCCATTTTTCTGGCTCACTACACTTTTCCCGTCAGGTGCAGTGCCTTATCTGATACCATGGCTCCTTGCACTGAAAACGGCTATCGCCGCAATAACAGCCTACGCTTACATCAGATTTTTTGTTGACAACACAAGCGCCTGCTTTATAGGCGGTCTGCTTTACGCTTTCTCAGGCTTCCAGACCTACAACATTTTCTTCAACCACTTCCACGACGCAACTGCGTTCTTCCCTCTCATGCTTTTAGGATTTGAGCTGTTGGTTCAAAAGAACAAGAAGGGTCCGTTTGCGGTAGCGGTAGCTATATGCGCCACCATAAGCTATTTCTTCTTTGCCTGCGAGGTCGTATTCGTTATTATCTACTTCTTCCTGAGATGCCTTGACAAGGACTTTGAAATTGACATGAAGAAGTTCGGTCTGCTTATTCTTGAGGCTGTTATCGGTGTGATGATATCCGCTGTTATCTTCCTGCCGTCAGCGCTGAGCGTAATGGGCAACTACCGTGTAAACGAAAGACTTTATGGACTTGACCTTGTTATATACGGTGAAAATGTAAGAATACCAAGAATTATCCAATCGTTCTTTATGCTTTCCGATATGCCTGCAAGAATAAATATCCTTAACTCAGACAAGGCAAGATGGGCTTCAATGGCAGGCTATCTGCCTATGTTCTCAATGGCAGGCGTTATAGCGTTTATGAGAACGAGAAAGAAAGGCAAAGACAGTTGGCTTACAAAGGCTATTATCGTGTTCGGCATAATGGCTTGCGTGCCTATATTGAACTCCTCTTTCGTCCTTTTCAATGCGTCATATTATGCAAGATGGTATTATATGCCTATACTGCTTATGTGCCTTATGACAGCAAAGGTCATCGCAGAAAACAAGGACGATCTGAAAAAGGGATTTGTGCCTGTTTGTGTAGTATGTGCGATATTTATTGGCATCGGTCTGCTTCCGACAAGCGAAAACGGCGTTGTATCCTATGGCAAAGTCCCTGAATATATTGAACTCTACTACATTCAGGCTATCGTTACCATAGTAATGATAATAATGCTTGGCACGCTTATATATGTGGTCGCAGAGAAGAAGCTCGACTACATGAAGATCGCTTCTGCAATGACAGCGGTTGCGGTGGTCATCTGCATGACTTCTTCTATCGTATATGGTGTAAGCCAGGGTACTGACAACACCGACTACATCAACAGAGCAATAAACGGTGGCGACAGCATCAACATGGATAAGCTGGAGTCTGGATCAGAGAACTACAATGCTGACAACAATTTCTACAGAATAGATACCTCAGAAAATGTTGACAACTGGTGTATGTTCTGGAAGCTTTCATCAATGAGATGCTTCCACAGCGTTGTTTCAACATCTATCATGGATTTCTACAGCTCTATCGGACAAACGAGAGATGTTGCATCAAGAATGGAAACTAAGGTCTATCCGCTAAGAAGCCTGTTTTCCGTAAAATACTATTTCAATGAACTTACTGAAAGTGAGAGAAAAGGTATCACAGAGGTATCGAAGCCTGAAACTCTTGCAAATCTCTACGGCTTTGAATATGTTGATACTCAGAACGGTTTCAACATTTACGAAAACAAATATTATGTACCAATGGGCTTCACATATGATTACTACTGCCTTGACAGCGACATTCAGAAGGCTTCAGAGGTAGACAAGACATCAATGCTCATGAAAGCCCTTGTGCTTACCCCTGAGCAGGCTGCAAAATACAATAATATTCTCAGCTACTACAGCTTTAAGGGTACTGACTACTCAACAGATCAGTATTATCAGAACTGCCTTGACAGACGTGCAAACAGTTGTTCATCATTCAGTTATGACTCTTACGGTTTCAACGCCAAGATCGACCTTGACAAGGATAACCTTGTGTTCTTCTCAGTTCCATATGATGACGGCTGGAGCGCAAAGGTGAATGGTCAGGACGTGGAGATAGAAAAGGTGGATTACGGCTTTATGGCTGTGCTTTGTCCTGCGGGTTCAAATGACATCCAGTTCACCTACGAAACAAAGGGACTTTTCTGGGGCAAGGTAATAACAGCCGTTGGCTTCGGCTCGCTTATCGTTTACCTTGGCGCAGTGAGATTTACAGGCAGAAAGAAAAAAGAAGAAGCTCAGCCTGTTGAAAAGAACGCATAAACCTGAAAGGGAGGATATAAAATGTATCAGAACGAAAAAACTATCAGTGAAAAAGAGATATACAAGGGCAGGGTCGTTCACCTGACTTGTGATGAAGTGGAGCTTGAAAACGGCTACAAGACGCTTAGAGAGGTCATTCATCACCCTGGCGGAGTTTGCATCGTTGCTCTTGACGAGGACGAGAATGTTTATTTTGTAAAGCAGTTCCGCTATCCTTTCAAGACCGCACTTATGGAGATACCTGCAGGAAAGCTTGAATACGGTGAAGATCATTTGGAGTGCGGAAAGCGTGAGCTTAAAGAGGAGATAGGTGCAACGGCAGAAAAAATGACTTATCTTGGCTGTATTTATCCTACAGTGGCTTATGATACCGAGATAATCCATATGTATATGGCAGAGGGACTTGATTTCGGTGAGCAGCACCTTGACGAGGGCGAGTTCCTTGACGTAACAAAAATGCCTCTTGAAGAAGCTTACAAAATGGTCATGGAAAACAAGCTCCCTGACGCAAAGACAACTGCGGCTATACTGAAAACTTATCTTATCAAAAAGGATATGTAGTCCATAATATTATAACCATGCGATAAAAGAAACGGTCGAACGTTATTCGCCACTGCATATATAAAGGGTACTGTCAACGTGGCAGTACCCTTTTTTTTGTGGTGAAAAAAAGAGCGCCCACGCACCGAAGTGCATGAGCGTCTTTTTTATAGTAACTTAGATTACTTTTCCTCAGTATTGTAAAGCTTAGCGTATCTGAGCAGATAATCATATCTGTCCTTAGCGTTCTGAACAGCCTTACCAAAGAGCTTCTCAGCTCTCTCAGGATTCTGTCTAGCAAGTGCGTTGTAACGTACCTCGCCCATGATGAAGTCCTTATAGTCAGCTGTTGGAGCCTTAGAATCAAGGATAAATGGATTCTTGCCCTCTGCCTTAAGACGTGGGTCGAATCTGTACAGATGCCAGTAACCAGCCTGAACAGCCTTCTTCTCCTCTGTCTGAGCAATTGACATACCACCCTTGATACCATGGTTGATACATGGAGCATAACCGATGATGATTGAAGGACCGTGATAAGACTCTGCCTCGTGGATAGCCTTGATGCACTGATTGTAATCAGCACCCATTGCAACGTGAGCTACATATACATAGCCGTAAGACATTGCGATACCTGCGAGATCCTTCTTCTTAACTTCCTTACCAGCTGCTGCGAACTGAGCGATAGCACCTGTTGGAGTTGACTTAGATGACTGTCCGCCTGTATTTGAGTAAACCTCAGTATCGAATACGAAGATGTTTACGTCCTCGCCCTGAGCGATAACGTGGTCAACGCCTGAGAATCCGATATCGTAAGCCCAGCCGTCACCGCCGAAGATCCACATTGACTTCTTTCTCAGATAGTCAGCGTCCTTAAGGATCTCCTCAGTAGCCTTATTCTTTGTCTTCTTAAGAGCAGCGATAAGGTTATCTGTAGCTGGTGAGTTCTTCTCGCCGTCGTCTACTGTTTCAAGATACTCTTCGCAAGCCTTCTTGAGAGCTGTTGCCTTAGTTGTCTTAGACAGCTCAAGAACCTTAGCGATAGTTCTGTTTCTGATAGTTGACTGTGCAAGGAACATACCGTAACCATACTCAGCGTTATCCTCGAACAGTGAGTTAGCCCAAGCTGGACCCTTGCCGTCCTTGTTTACTGTGTATGGAGTTGAAGGAGCTGAACCACCCCAAATTGATGAGCAGCCTGTTGCGTTAGCAATGTACATTCTGTCACCAAAGAGCTGTGTGATGAGCTTAGCATAAGGTGTTTCACCGCAGCCTGCGCAAGCGCCTGAGAATTCAAGCAGTGGCTGCTTGAACTGTGAGCCCTTAACTGATGTTGCCTTGAACTTCTCGAATACTTCTGGCTTTTCAGCAAGTGTAAGACCATAGTTGAATACTTCCTGCTCAGCGAGCTGAGTTTCAAGTGGCATCATACTGAGAGCCTTGTTGCCCTTCTTACCAGGACAAACATTTACGCAAGAACCGCAGCCTGTGCAGTCCAGAGCAGACATTGTCATTACGAAGTTGTAACCAGGCATACCTGTCATAGCTACTGCCTTCTCCTGAGCAAGCTTAGGAGCCTTCTTCAGCTCAGCGTCTGTCATTACAACAGGTCTGATAACTGCGTGTGGACATACATATGAACAGAAGTTACACTGGATACAGTTGTCACCATTCCATGCAGGAACGTCAACAGCGATACCTCTCTTCTCAAATGCAGCAGAACCCTGTGGGAATGTGCCGTCTGCCATACCTGTGAATGTTGAAACAGGGAGCTTGTCGCCTTCCTGAGCGTTGCAAGGGATCTGAATGTTGTTTACGAAGTCCTGAAGTGTCTTATCTGCGCACTTAGCGGCAGGCATACCCATTGGAGTATCCTTGCACTTCTTCCAAGATGCAGGAACCTTAACTTCGTGAACCTGCTGACATCCAGCGTCGATAGCGTCATGGTTCATCTTAACGATAGCGTCGCCCTTCTTAGAATAAGAAGCTGTAGCAGCGTCCTTCATGTACTTGATAGCGTCATCGATAGGAATGATGTTAGCAAGCTTGAAGAATGCAGACTGAAGAACAGTGTTTATTCTGTTGCCCAGACCGATCTCCTTACCGATCTTAACGCCGTTGATCGTATAGAACTTGATATTGTTCTCAGCGATATATCTCTTTACCTGACCTGGGAGGTGCTTATCCAGCTCTTCATGCTCCCACTGGCAGTTCAGAAGGAATGTTCCGCCTGGCTTGATATCCTGTACCATGTTGTACTTAGTGATATAAGACTCGTTATGGCAAGCAACAAAGTCAGCCTGATTGATAAGGTATGTTGACTTGATAGGTGTCTTACCGAATCTCAGGTGAGAAACTGTTACACCGCCTGACTTCTTAGAGTCATATGCAAAGTATGCCTGAGCATACAGATCTGTATGGTCACCAATGATCTTGATAGAGTTCTTGTTTGCACCAACAGTACCGTCAGCGCCAAGACCCCAGAACTTACAAGCAGTTGTGCCTGCTGGAGCAGAGTCAAGCTTGCCCTCAGTTTCGAGAGAGAGGTTTGTAACATCGTCTTCGATACCGATAGTAAATCTTGGCTTATATGTATCCTTCCAGCTTGCATTCCAGTAAACAGCCTTGATCTGTGCAGGAGTTGTATCCTTAGAACCAAGACCATATCTGCCTGAAGCGATAGCTACATCATGGAACTGTGTACCCTTAAGAGCAGCAACAACGTCAAGATAAAGAGGCTCGCCCTCAGAACCTGGTTCCTTAGTTCTGTCAAGAACTGAGATCTGCTCACAAGTTGAAGGGATAGCTTCAACGAGCTTGTCAGCACGGAAAGGTCTGTAAAGTCTAACCTTAACAAGACCGAGCTTTGTGCCTTCCTTCTCGTTGAGGTAATCAATTGTTTCTTCGATAGTGTCACAAACAGAACCCATAGCTACGATAACGTGTGTAGCGTCTGGTGCGCCGTAGTAGTTGAACAGCTTGTAGTTTGTGCCGATCTTTTCGTTTACCTTGTTCATGTAATCCTCTACGATGCCAGGGATAGCGTCATAGTATGGGTTACAAGCTTCTCTTGCCTGGAAGAAGATATCAGGGTTCTGAGCTGTACCTCTAAGTACAGGATGCTCAGGGTTAAGAGCTCTCTTTCTGAACTCCTCTACCTTCTCGAAGTCAACCATATCTCTTACGTCTTCCATATCCCATGTCTCGATCTTCTGGATCTCGTGAGATGTTCTGAATCCGTCAAAGAAGTGGATGAATGGTACTCTGCCCTCGATAGTTGAGAGGTGAGCAACTGTACCCAGGTCCATTACCTCCTGTACATTTGAAGAACAAAGCATAGCAAAACCTGTCTGACGGCAAGCATAGATGTCAGAATGGTCGCCGAAAATATTAAGTGCGTGTGAAGCTACACATCTTGCAGATACATGGATAACGCAAGGGAGAAGCTCACCTGCGATCTTATACAGGTTAGGGATCATAAGAAGAAGTCCCTGTGATGCTGTATATGTTGTTGTGAGCGCACCGGCTGCAAGTGAGCCGTGTACTGTACCTGAAGCACCTGCCTCAGACTGCATTTCTGCAAGCTTTACAGGAGTGCCAAACAGGTTTACCTTACCCTTGGCAGCCCACTGGTCTGTTACTTCTGCCATAACAGATGATGGTGTGATTGGATAGATAGCAGCAACTTCTGTAAATGGGTATGACGCCCAAGCAGCAGCGTTGTTTCCGTCCATGGTTTTCATTTTTCTTGCCATTTTAGAATCATTCCTTTCTCGATATTTCAAGCAAAAGCTCAAAACTCAAATTTCCTTTTTTAGCGTACTTTTTCAAGCACGTCTGTTTAAGGACAGCAGATATTTTCTTCAAAAGTAAGCTGTAACAAACTTTCTCAGGATACATCTGTTTTAACTCTTATAGTATACCACTTATTTTTCAATTTGTAAAGACCTTTTACCACATTTTTTCTTGATTTATACGCTGTAAACCCCCTATTTTCGGTTAGTTATGACTTCCTCATATTTCAGACGTGCTGTATTACGGAGATAAAAAAATGCCTGCCGAAACAGACATTTTTCATATATTTAAATTATAAAACTAGCAGTTCATAAGAAGTTCAGCGAGGGCATTGAGTATCTTATCCACATCAACATCAGAGCTGAATTTTACATCAAGCTTTGAGCCGCCTTTTTTATCCTCGCTTAAACTTACACGAAGCTTATCAGTGGCCTGATTTACTCTTATCTCAAACTCAGTATACATAGGATTTGTGATAGTACGCTTTATTTTCTTTTCAGCTTTTTTGTTTGTTTCCAAAGCGGCGATAGCTTTTTCAAGCTCTCTTACCGTCCAGCCCTTTTCTATACACTCTGTGGCAAGCTTCTCCTGAGTATCCTTATCCGCAACGCCTGCAAGCACCTTTGCGTGACCCTCGGTGAGCTTTTTGTTACGGAGCATTTCCTGCACATTTTCACTAAGGGAAAGAAGTCTGATAGAGTTTGCCACAGCGGAACGTGAACGTCCAACAGCTTCTGCCACCTGTTGCTGAGTAAGACCATAGGTTTCCATAAGAGTCTGATAAGCTGCGGCCTCCTCAAGAGGTGTAAGGTCTTTACGCTGGATATTTTCAATAAGGGATATCTCAGCGGCTTCAAGATCTGTAAGCTCCTTTATATAAACAGGTATCTCATCAAGTCCAGCCAGACGTGCCGCACGCCACCTGCGCTCGCCTGCAACTATCTTATATCCTCCATTGTCAAGAGGTCTTACAAGTATAGGCTGCAAAACACCATGCTGTCTGATATTTTCCGCAAGCTCATTAAGAGCGTCCTCATCAAACTCAGAACGCGGCTGATTTTTGTCAGGCTCAATAAGAGATATCCTTACTGTGGAAATGCCATTTTCACCATCATCATTTTTTACCGATTCACTATCAGATCGTGCTATCTCATCTATAGAATTATCAAAGAACAGGCTATCCAAGCCTCTGTCCATTTTGCTTTTTTTAGCCATTGTATTTTCCTTTCACATTATAAGATACAATGTTCCATGTGGAACATTATTTTTTCTTTATTTTTCTTTATTCTTTGCCGCTTTTTTCTTTTCTCTTTTAGTTATTTCTTTTGCAAGATTTTCATATGCCTTTGAGCCTTTTGCCTTCTTATCATAATAAATAGCCGGCTCACCAAAGCTTGGGGCTTCCGACAAGGCAACGTTTCTCGGTATGGTAGTTTCAAAGACTTCCTTTGCAAAGTGCTTTTTGACCTCGCTAATTATCTGACCTGTTATCTTGTATCTTTCAACGCACATTGTAAACAAAATGCCCTCGATATCAAGGTCAGGATTGAAAGAAACTTTTACTCTGTTGATAGTATTGTGAAGCTCAACAAGACCCTCCAAAGAAAGAAACTCGCATTGGAGAGGGATAAGTACAGAATCAGCCGCCGCAAGTGCATTTATTGTGAGCATATCGAGAGTTGGCGGACAATCTATAAATATATAGTCATAAAATTCTTTTGCAGGCATGAGAGCGTTGCGAAGCTTCATTGCTCTGTCCTTTTCGTTCACAAGTGACACAGACGCACCTGAAAGGTCCTGAGTTGTCGGCACAACTGAAACTCCACGGCAGGCAGTAGGAACGACAGCTTCAAACACCGAACATTCTTCAAATATCACATCAAACACTGTATTTCTGATACTTTTTTTCTTTATACCAAAGCTTGTAGTAGTATTGCCCTGTGGGTCAAAGTCAACGATCAGGACTTTTTTGCCCTTTAGCCCAAAAACCGCTGCAAGATTTACAACAGTAGTAGATTTTCCAACGCCGCCTTTCTGATTTGAAACAGCAATTATTTTCCCCATATTCTTGACCTCTTTTCTTAGCAGAATTATATCATATTTATTATACTACAATTTTTCACTTTTGAAAAGACCCTTTTACAAATTTTCTTGAAAATGTTCCACATGGAACAAATCAGATTTTTACTTTATCCGACAAAGCCCATGACAATTTAGAAAATAATAAAAAGAATAAAGTATCAATATCAAAATCAAGGTCATAAAGAGCAGAAAAGTTTTTTGAATAAAATATAGAATTGAGTATCGTGAAGTGTTATGATTATTTTAAAATGAAACGGAGGTATAAAAAATGAGCATTTTCCCAAAAACATTAACAAAAGCTTTCAGCGAAGAAACTGACGAATCACAAAGGGCTTCACCCTATCAGACGTTAGGCAAAATAATCGACATTTCCATAGGAGAGATAAGACCGAACCCCGTTCAGCCAAGGCGATATTTCTCATCTGCCGAACTAACAAGCCTTGCAAAAAGCATTTCTCAGGACGGGATCATACAACCTCTCACAGTGAGACGTGTAAAAGGCACTTTTGAGCTTGTGTCAGGCGAACGGCGTTTGCGTGCGGCAAAGCTTGCAGGATTAAGGTCAGTGCCGTGTATACTTATCAATGCCACAGAGGAACGTTCGCAGGTCATTGCACTTATAGAAAATATCCAACGTTGTGACCTGAACTTTTTTGAAGAAGCCGAAGCGATCTCTCAGCTCATCACAAAATATGGCATGACTCAGGAATCTGCGGCTATTCGTCTGGGACTTGCTCAATCCACAGTTGCAAACAAGCTTCGTATTCTGAAACTTAACGCTGAGGAACGCAAAATAATTCTCGATAACAATATGTCAGAACGTCACGCAAGGGCTTTGCTAAAGATAACAGATAATGACCGCAGGCTTGCTGTGTTGAACAAAGCGGCTGAAAGTGGTTGGACAGTTGACACATTGGAAAAATATATTGCCAAGCTTCTGAAAGATGATGAAAAGCGTGCAAGCTATCACAAAAGAGCGGCTATGTTAAAAGATGTTAGATTGTTTTTCAACAGTGTCAATAAGGCGATAGATGTTATGAGACTGGCAGGAGTGAACGCTGACGCAAAACGTATCGACCATGAGGATTATATCGAATATATTATAAAGATACCATCGGAAAAGCAGGCAGAATAAAATGTTCCACATGGAACAAAAAAAATTGGACAGGCTCAAAAGTCTGTCCAATTTTTTTATATATCGCTGTAAAAAAGCTGTTCCCAATAGGTGTATTCCCCGTTTTCTGTCTTTGTTGCTTTTGCACACGCCATGTAACGCACATCAGGGTTGAGGATATTTTCTCTATGAGGC
This sequence comes from Ruminococcus sp. RTP21359st1_H3_RTP21359_211015, assembly GCF_040909065.1. Lineage (NCBI taxonomy): Bacteria > Bacillati > Bacillota > Clostridia > Eubacteriales > Oscillospiraceae > Ruminococcus > Ruminococcus sp. RTP21359st1_H3_RTP21359_211015. The sequence goes on along the minus strand of NZ_JBDGDD010000008.1, from coordinate 56,035 downwards.
GGTGAATCCATCCATGCGTCAAAGGCTTCTTTTACTGTGGTCATGCTGTTCATACCATATGCGATATTTTCAGCCGCCACACGCCATTCAGGAAGGTCAGTTTCTTCTATAGCTGTGATGTATGAATTGCCGTCAGGTCTGTCATGAGAATAATTTTCCAGAAGTTCGTTCGCTCGCACATCTGCCGCAGAGTCGAGAAGTTCAAGTCCCTCAAGCTCTCTTAACCCATACTGTTTTCTGACCTCATTTACATAGCCAAGCATTTCAGATGTTTCAGCAGAAAGATTTCTATTTGACATATTCGTGCTTGAATCAGGTTCAGTAGGCTCGGCAGGCTGAGGAGCAGAGGGCTGTTCTTCCTGCATAGGCTCGGTAACAGTTTCAGTTTGCGTTTCTGTTTTCTTTTCAGTTTTCTTTGAAGTCGTTGTGGTAGTAGTAGCCATTGTCGTTGTTGTAGTAACAGTTGTAGTCACAGCTTTTATATCTGCACTGTGAGGTGGCCGCATGGTCTTGCCGTTTATGATGACCTTATCCCCTGACACGCTTATGTAGTTATTGCCTACCACTATGGATTCCATAAGCTCATTATCAGTGTTTGTTATCTCCATGCCCTTATCCATGGCTTCAAGCACATACTTTGAGCCGTTCACATCTTTTACAGTAGCTTTCTTTACTGTCTTGCCGTCTTTTACAATTTCAAACTTGTTCTCTGCGATACATCTTATAGTCACCTTGTCAGTTACGTTAAAGCTGCTGAAGCTTTCATCAACATATGTCACCTTTGTGTTTGCATAGTAGACCTCATTAGCTGATATTATTATCCTTGTGCCTTTATAACTGAACGAGTTTACCTTTTTTCCGTTCTTAGTGACAGTGACAGTATTTCCGTCACAGGTCAGTACAAGCTTATCACCGTTATCATCAGTTATCTCAAAAGAGTTCACTATCTCATTTGAACTGTTTATAAGAGTATATCCACCCTGCACATTTGCAAAAAGGGTATAGCCGCCATCAAAAATTATCTTTGTACAAGTCGCTGCTGTTTGTATAGTAGTCACTGAACCCGTGATAGTTTCGGCAGACTTTTCATTTGTGGTCACAGTTGTGGTGACTCCTGTGCTGATGCTTGAAAGCTTTTTGGGCTTTTCTTCCCCTGTGCTTCCGCAAGAGGAAAGACAACAGCCTGCCGCACAGACAACACATATTATTTTAACTAACCTATTGCTTTCCATTATATCTTAGCTCTCCTGTTTTATCAAATGTTCCACATGGAACAATACAAAAAAGGCAGCCCTGGGACTGCCTTTGTGAGTTTATTTTGTGTTTGAAAGTGTCCATCTGAAAGGTGCTATTCTCTTTGCCCTTGTGTTGTCTATGTTCCAGTTGTTGAATGTGATAGATGGGTCAAAATAGCGATAATCAGTTTTCATCTTACCTTTATTGATGCTTAGTCCCATTCCAGGTGATTTCTGGATAACTGCACCTATGCGGTGATGTTCCTTTTCATAATCAATTATCTCTTTTGCCGTTATCAGCCTTGAATCAGCAAGATTGTAGATTCCCTCATATCTTCCTGATGGTACATTGATAATACCATTTATAAAGTCGATAAGATTGAATACACAGCAGAATGAAAAACCGTATTCCCCATCATTGAATATGTAGGCTACATTTTCCTTTGCGTCAAATACTCTGTCTCTCAGATTTTGTGTATACTCAGCGTCATAAATAGGAGCTACTCTGGCAATAACAGGTATAGTTTCAGACTTTTTAAATTCCTTCTGCATTATCTTCTCAGATGTCATCTTAAGATCTGCATAGTTTGAATTTCCCTTTTCAGGAGCAGTTTCCCTTATTGGTTCTCTGCCTTTCTGTACACCATATATTGCTGTTGTGCTGAGCAGGATAAAGCTCCTTACCTCAGCCTTGTTTGCAGCCGCATATATGAACTTATCACATATCTTGCTCTTTTTCATCTCAGCGTCTGTTACATATGGATCTATATCGTTATCTACAGAATTTGCCAGATGCACGACAACGTCGATCTTGTTACTATCGATTACATTTGTAATAGCGTCCTTATCTGTAATATCACACTGGATAAAAGTATAGTTTGGATCAGTTCCAATAAACTCATTTTTGCGTGTATCTATACCGAATACACGATGCTTTTTGTGCAGTAAGCTGGATGTAAGGTACAAGCCTATCATTCCGCTTGCTCCTGTAACTAAAATTGAAGCCAACTCTGCCACTCCTTCCCCAAGTAGAATTGCACACTTATTTACTATAATTATACCACAGTTTTTATTAATTGCAAATACTTTTTGAAGAAAACTGAAAAATTTAGATTTTCTTTATAATTTTGCTTGCTATATTTAGTGAATTGTGATAAAATTATAGGTATAAATCATAAGTAAAAAAATATAAAAATATTTTAACACATAAAAATATTAAGGAGCAATTTATTTTGGTTTATTCCGATCTTATATTTATACTGGGAATGTTCCCGATAATGACCATTATTTCGCTTTTCGACAGAAGCGCAGAATATAAAAACCTCATTCTGATAGTTTGTTCCCTGCTGTTTTTCAGTTGGGGCAGACCTTTTGTGTTCTGTCTTATTTTCCTGTCAGTTATCCTCGATTGGATATTTGGTCTTATTATTTCAAAAAACCGTGAGAACAAAGCCCTTTGCGGGATATTTTTGGCGCTGGATATCATAATGAACGTATCTCTTATGCTAATATTCGGTCAGAATATCCTTTATAATAAGGTAAAAAAGCTCAGTTTTGACGCCGCCATACTTCCACTTGGTATGGGTTATTATATTCTCAGAGGAATTTCTTATGTCTATGACGTTTTCAAGGGCAACTGCAAAGCAGAAAAAAACATTTTCTGCCTTTTGACTTATATGGTGTCACTGCATTTCATGCTTGTGGGACCTCTTGTGAGATACGGTGATATTGAGCCACAGATAAGGCATCGTGAGATCACAGGAGCAAAGCTCAACCAGGGACTTAATAAGATAGTTTTTGGTTTTGGCAAGGTGGTGCTTCTTGCAGGCGTTTTTGAACAGATAAAGCTTGCAGGACTTAACGGCAAAGAGATAACTACCCTTGGCTGTTGGCTTGGTATGCTGTCATTCCTGGCTCAGTATTATTTTCTTTTCACAGGACTTTCGGATATGGCAAAGGGTCTTGGTCTTACAAACGGCTTTGTTTATCCTGACAACTACACCGATATCGAAGCTGACGGACTTTTCACTGGTATGATAAAAAGCTTCAATACAACTGTTGTTGACTTTTTCAGCGAGGTTTTCTGCTGCAAAAAAAACATGAACAAGGTCTTTACTTTTGTGTGCTATATACTTTGCGGTCTGGCTCTTTCTATATGGTATCAGGCAAAGGTGAATTTCATTATCGTCGGACTTTTTGCGGCTGTGCTTTGTATCCTTGAAAAGCTGTTTCTTGAAAGACCGCTTTCAAAGCTGCCTGACCTTGTGAAGTATATTTATCTTTTGATGACAGCTCTCGTTATTTTTGGCGGACTTTATTTTGACAGCTTCTATGGCTACAAAAAATGGCTCTTTGCACTTGCAGGAGTAAATGTGAAATACACCTTGAGCGTGTCTGTAAAAAGTGCAGTGCTGAAAAATATCACCCTTATAGTAATATCGTTCTTTATTGTCTGCCCACCTGCAAAAAGGGCTTTCTGCAAGATTTTTAAAAAGCTTTCACAGAAGTCTCAGGCGGCTTATGGCAGAGTTATGATAACAAAGACCATTATGACAGTGCTTGTTTTTGCAGTGAGCGTTATAACACTTGCGGCGGAATATGCGGCATAAAAAGAGGAAAATACTAATGGATAAGAAAATTACACGATTCAATATCGTTCACGGTGACGATGAATATGAGATACCGGAGGAATGCGAGGCTGCGGAGGAAGCGGCTGAAGAGCTTGCCAAAACTAATCTGGAGGAGCATTACAGCTTTATAAATCTTCTTTCCATAGCGGTCATAATGCTATTTGCCTGCATATTCTTTATTTCAGTTTCAGGAAGCGACATTGTGGAGGACAACAATCTGTCTTTAACATTCAAGACTTTCTTTTCAGGGGATTACACTCAGGCATTGGAGGACTCTTATAATAATAGTATACCTTTTCCTGACGCCATGAAAGCTGTTGAGGAGCGTATCTCTCTTATTTATGGTATCGGCAATAAGGTCACTGACCCTATAAAAGAAACGCCTGACAATACTGATTCTAACCACAACAGCTTCGATCATCCGACTAATAATGACAGTGATGATCCTGACGAAAATGTTATCACCACCACTGCAAAACCGCAGGACGGTGAAGTAACTACCACAAAGAAAAAAGAGGACAAGAAAAAAACAACAACTACCACTGCTATTGATAGACCAGAGGAAACTAAAAGCACCACAACGACTTCAACGGCTTCCACTACCACAAATAATGACAAGCCTTACTATACTGTCACCGAAACTGAGCCTATAGTACAGCCTGGTCCTACTACTACCACGACCACAACAAAGGCAACTGAGACCACAACTCGGCCGACTGAAACTACAGAACCTACCACAGAGCAAACTGAGGGACCGTCAGATGAATAGCAGATTTGATAACCCTTTTCCCTATTCTGATGACAATAAGAGATATCATACCTACAATTATTATCTAAGGCACAAGTTCGGCACTAAGGTTTTCAAGATACCGCTTAATATTGACCTTGGCTGTCCGAACAGAGACGGCACAAAGGGTGTGGGGGGCTGTGTGTTCTGCTCGGCAAAAATGAGCGGAGATTTTGCAGGCGACCCTCATGAGGATATCCTTACTCAGTACAGAGAGATAAGGGAGAAAATGAGCAAGAAGTGGAGCAAGGGTCTGTGCATACCGTATTTTCAGGCAGGCTCAAACACCTATGCTGACGTTGAAACGCTGAGAAAAATGTTTTATACAGCCCTGTCATTTGAAAATACGGCAGGGCTTTCTATCGCAACAAGGGCAGATTGCATCAACGAAGAAAAAGCCGATCTCCTTGGTGAGCTTGCGGAAAAGACTTTTCTTACTGTAGAGCTTGGTTTGCAGACTATACATGACGAAACGGCTTTGAAAATGAACCGCTGTCATACTTTTGCGGATTTTCTCAAAGGCTATGAAATGCTGAGAAAACGCAATGTTAATGTGTGCGCGCATATCATCGACGGGCTTCCCGGTGAGGATAGGGATATGATGCTTGAAACGGCTAAAACTCTCGGTCAGCTCGATATACAAAGCATTAAGATACATCTTCTGCACGTTTTAAAAGGCACTGTGCTTGCGCAGATGTATGAGCGTGGAGAATTTCGGGCTTTGGATATGGACGAGTATGTTAATATCGTATGCGACCAGTTGGAGCTTCTGCCTGCGGAGATAGTAATACAGCGTGTGACAGGTGACGGTGCAAAGGACGACCTTGTTGCACCTTTGTGGAGTTTGAAAAAATTCTGCGTTATGAACGAGATAGACAAGGAAATGGGAAGAAGAAATTCATGGCAGGGAAAGGCTCTGTCGGAGTAAAAAGAGGTAAAAATGAAAGATATATGTGCAGTTTCGACACCACTCGCTGAGGGCGGTATATCAGTCATAAGAATAAGCGGAGAAAACGCCATAAGCATAGGTGCAAAAGTTTTTAAACCGCTGTCATGCAAAAGTGTTGAAAACATGGCAGGCTATACCTGTGCATACGGAAAAATAGTTGACAAAAACGGCAGAGAAGTTGATGACGGCGTTCTGACGGTTTTCCGTGCGCCTAAGTCATACACCGGTGAAAACGTCTGCGAGATATCATGCCATGGCGGAATATATGTTACAAAAAAAGTTCTCAGACTTTGCATTGAACAGGGTGCAGAGCTTGCTCAGAGGGGTGAGTTCACAAAGAGGGCTTTTCTCAACGGAAAGCTTTCACTTACTCAGGCTGAGGGTGTAATGGAAACTATCTCCGCTCAGGGAGAATATGCACTTAATTCCGCAAATCTTACAAAAGAGGGCAGGCTTTTCAGGCTGATTTCTGATATGTCAAGAAAGTTTGTCACAATACTAGGTGAGCTTGCGGCATGGGTGGATTATCCAGAAGAAGACTTGCCTGAGATATCTGAGGATAATCTCAGAGAGAGCCTTAAAAACGCTTTGGCAGGGCTTGATAAAATAATAGCAGATCATGACAGCGGTATGATACTGAAAAACGGTGTTGATACTGTTATTGCAGGCAAGCCGAACGTTGGAAAATCGACACTTATGAATATGCTGTTGGGATATGACCGCTCCATAGTCACAAACGTGGCAGGCACGACACGAGATGTTATCGAAGAAAGTGCAAAGCTTGGCGAGCTTATTTTGAAGCTTTCCGACACTGCAGGTATACATGAAACTGATGATGAAGTTGAAAAAATAGGCGTTGATATTGCAAAGAAAAAGCTTAAAAACGCTATGCTTGTGATAGAAGTTTTCGACATTTCAAGAGAACTTGACGAGGAAGACTTGGAGCTTCTTGAATATGTGAAAAGGCTTGGAAAGAAAGTTATCATAGTTCTCAACAAGTCTGACCTTGAAAATGTTGTTGAAAAGTCGCAGCTTGAAAAATATTCAGACTATGTGATAGAGATTTCTGCGAAGCTTGACGAGGGCAGAGAAGAGCTGCAAAAAGCCACAGAGAAGCTTTTGGGCATTGGCGGATATGACGCTGACAGCACGATTTTTGCAAACGAGCGTCAAATAGCCTGTGCAGAACGTGCAAGGAAATATCTTGCCATGGCTCTTGAAAGCCTTGATATGGGAGAGACTTTGGACGCTGTTACTGTGATGATAGACAATGGCGCAAATGCACTTTTGGAGTTGACAGGAGAAAAAGCTACAGAAGCGGTGGTAGACGAGGTATTTTCAAAATTCTGCGTAGGAAAGTAATTTATATGGTCTTATTTTCAGACAGGTGGTTTTATTATGCAAAAGGAATATTTTGATATTATTGTGGTAGGTGCAGGTCACGCAGGCTGTGAAGCGGCTTTGGCGGCGGCACGCCTTGGATTAAAGACGGCACTTTTTACCATAACACTTGACGGTGTTGCCAATATGCCATGCAACCCCTCTATAGGAGGAACTGCAAAGGGACATCTTGTTCGTGAGATAGACGCTTTGGGCGGAGAAATGGGCAAGGCGGCGGATAAAACTTTTCTGCAAAGCAGGATACTCAACCGTGGAAAAGGTCCTGCCGTTCATAGTCTGAGGGCGCAGATAGACCGTGTTGAATATCACAAGCTTATGAAGAAGACTATCGAAGATACAGACGGACTTTATCTGAAGCAGGCTGAGATAACTGATATTTTATTTGAGGAGGACGGCAAAACTGTCCGTGGTGTGCGTACAAAACTTGGCACTGAGTATGACTGCAAGGCTGTTGTCATCTCAACGGGAACTTACCTCGGCGGCACTGTTCATGTGGGTGCAGTATCATATTCAAGCGGTCCTGACGCAACTTTGCCTGCACTTAGTCTGACAGAGTGTCTTAAAAAGGCAGGCATGACAATAAGACGTTTCAAAACAGGCACTCCTGCCCGTGTACACAAGCGTTCCATAGATTTTGACAAGCTTGAAGTTCAGTGCGGTGACGATGATATAACACCGTTTTCTTTTGATAATCATGAAAAGCTTGAAAATAAAGTCAAGTGCTATGTGGCTTATACAAATGAGGAAACACACAAGGTAATAAGAGATAACATACATCTTTCACCTATATATTCGGGTAGGATACACGCTATTGGCCCAAGATACTGTCCGTCTATCGAGGACAAAATAATGAGATTTTCGGATAAACCAAGGCATCAGCTTTTTATCGAGCCAATGGGTCTTGACACTGACGAATATTATCTGCAAGGTATGTCGTCATCACTGCCTGAGTTCGTTCAGCTTCAATTTTTGCACACTATAAAAGGACTTGAACACGTTGAGATAATGCGAAATGCCTATGCCATAGAATATGATTGCTGCGACCCTACAGAGCTTTCTGCTACGCTGGAGTTCAAGGCTTTTGACGGTCTTTACGGCGCAGGTCAGTTCAACGGCACTTCGGGATATGAAGAAGCCGCCGCACAAGGTCTTATTGCAGGCATAAATGCCGCACTGAAAATTCTCGGCAGAAAACAGCTTATTCTTGACAGAGCGTCCTCATACATAGGCACTCTTATTGACGACCTTGTTACAAAGGGTTGTTCAGACCCTTACAGAATGCTCACATCAAGAAGCGAATACAGACTTCTTCTCAGGCAGGATAACGCTGACATAAGGCTTACACCTATAGGTCATGAGATAGGGCTTATCTCAGACGAAAGATATCAGCATTTGCTTGACAAAAATGAACAGATAGCCGCTGAGATAAAGCGTGTTTCAAAAATAAATATTGCACCAGATCCTGAGATAAATGCCTATCTTGAATCTGTAGGCACTGACCCTCTCAACAACGGCATAAAGCTTGCTCAGCTTATCCGCAGACCACAGGTGTCATATGACGGGCTTGCTCCTTTCGATAAGGAAAGACCTGAGCTTTCAGCAGAGGTAAAAGAGCAGGTAGAGTTGCAGATAAAATATGACGGCTATATAAAGATACAGCTTGAACAGGTGGAGGCTATGCGAAAGCTAGAGAAAAAGGCTTTGCCTACGGATATTGACTATAATGATATAAAAAGTCTTAGACTTGAAGCAATTGAAAAGCTCAATAAAATAAAGCCTGTATCAGTTGGTCAGGCAAGCCGAATCAGCGGAGTAAACCCTGCGGACGTGGATGTGCTTTTGGTATGGCTCTCATCAAAGAATGACCATAGGGAGGAATAGTATGTCAAAGCTTATTTCTAAGGACGATTTTATAAAGCTTTTTGATAATTATGATATAACAATATCTGACAGTGATTATTCACGCTTTGAAGCTTATGCAGATCTGCTTTGTGAATGGAACGAGAAAATAAATCTTACTGCTATCACTGACCCTGAGGGAATTTCAATAAAGCATTTTTTTGACAGCGTTTATCCTTTCACACTTTTCGAGGTAAAAGAAAATGCAACGGTAATAGATGTCGGCACAGGAGCAGGATTTCCGTCCTGTCCACTGAAAATCGTCCGTGACGATATAAAGCTTACACTTCTTGACAGCCTTAACAAGAGGATAAATTTTCTTGCACAGCTTTCAGACAGTCTTGACCTTGGTGCGACCTGCATACACGGCAGAGCAGAAGAACTTGGCAGAAGCATGGAGTGCCGTGAACAATTTGACATTGCCACAGCAAGAGCAGTGGCAAACCTCAGCGACCTATGCGAGTATTGCCTGCCTTTTGTAAAAGTCGGAGGATATTTCGTTGCATTGAAAGGCTCAGGAGGAAATGACGAGCTGAAAGAGGCTAAAAATGCTATTAAGATACTGGGAGGAAAGGTCGAAGAGGTCTTTGACTATGAACTTCCAACAGGTGATGGCAGAACGCTTATCCTCATAAGAAAAGTATCTGAAACGCCTGAAAAATATCCACGCAACAAGGGTCAAATGAAAAAGAAAAAATTATAATACAAACTAAATCAAAATACAAAGCGGTGTCGGAGAACAAATCTCTGCACCGCTTTTGTAGTTTCTTATACAAAGTAAAATCCGTAAAGAGCGACAGCGATTTTGCGGCGGACAAACTGTAGACACAAATGTGTAGGGGCTGGCGCCCTCGACAGCCCGACATCGAAGCGGCTAGACTTGGATTGGTCACCAATGAAAAGAAGCAGACAATGTTATAAATTTTTGCACCGAACATTGTGTAAAAAATACAAATGATATTGAAACCGAAATATCGATAAGCGGGACGTCGGGGGCGCCGTCCCCTACAATAAAAACAAGCAAAATAGCAAAAAAACACGCTGAATTTTTGTTCAGCGTGTTTTCTTATTGTCATTTTTAATTTAGAACTCTATCTTTGAGTAAAGACCTGAATCCTTCATTGTGTCCTCTGGCTTTGGCTTCTTGTAGTCCTTTTCAAAGCTTGTTGTGATGTCAAAACCCTTTGAGCGGCGATTGTTATTGTTTCTTCTTCTGCCGCCGTTCTTCTTGTAGCCGCCTCTGTTGTCATACTTTCTAGGTGTTGTAGAGCTGATTATTACCTTTCTCCATGGCTCTTCACCCTTTGACTGAGATGTTACACCCTCGATCTCTGATACAGCAGCGTGAATGATTCTTCTCTCATATGGATTCATTGGCTCGAGAGCTGATGAACGACCGCTTCTCTTTACGTTGTTTGCTATCTTTCTTGCAAGCTCTTCAAGCTGGGTCTTTCTTCTTGCCCTGAAACCATTGCAATCTGTGGATATTCTGAAATATTCTCTGTCTATCCTGTTGCATACAAGTGATGCAAGATACTGAAGTGAATCGAGGATATCGCCCTTCTTGCCGATAAGCTTCTCGAACTCTTCGCTCTTTATCTCAAAAAGTGCGCCGTTTTCAAGCTTTGTTACCTCGATCTCTGTGTCTTCTATGCCCATTGCCTTTATAACATTGAGTATATATTCCTTTGCACAGTCAGCCTTTTTCTGCAAAGTGTCGCTCCACTCTGCCTCTGCCTTGACTTCTTCCTGAACTTCTGCCTTTTCTTCAACAGCCTCTGTTTTTTCAGTTACAGTTTCTACCTTTGTTTCAGGCTCATATTCAGCTTCTACCTTTGCCTCACCCTTGATCTTTCCGAAAAAGCCCTTTTTAGGCTCTTCAAGAACTGTGAAAGTGATCTTTTCTACTTCTGTTCCAAATTCAACTGCCGCCTTGTTCTTTGCTTCGTCTACAGTTGCGGCTGTAAAGATCTGTTTCATTTTTTTCTGCTCCTCTCGCTAAAAAAGTTTAGTCAACAACAGGTCAATCCTGTGAATCGTCATATTCGTCGCCATATTTCTCAGCCATTCTCTTTCTGGCTTCGTTAAGACGTCTTCTCTGCTCGTCTTTAAGCTCCGTCTTTGTTTTCTTCTTAGGCTCATCGTAATCCTCATCGTCAGAAAGTGACTTTCTGATCTCAGCAGGATCCTTACCAGCCTGTATCATCTGAGCCTCAGCCATTTTCTCCATAAGAGTAGGCTTGCCCTTCTTTTTCTGCTTTGCTATATCCTTCTGAACAAGCTCTGCAACGTGTTCAGGTGTGTAGATCTTATTGAGTACGATAGTCTGTCCAAGTGCAAACAGTGAAGAATAGCACCAGTAAAGACCAAGACCTGCCGGATAGCTGAAACCGATCCACAGTGAGAAGATAGGCATACCATAAAGCATTATCTTCATTCCCATTCCGCCCATATTAGCGGCGTCAGGATTGTTCTTCTTTGCAAAATGCTGTGAAACGAATGTCACTATAAGCTGCAAAAGTGCTGATACAATAGGGATAATGCAGGAAAGATCCTTCATTGTTGGTATCTTTCCAAGGAAAAGTCCGAAAATGCTGTAGTTGAAATCTTCAGCCGCAGCCTTTACGCTTGTTGGAAGCACATCTGCATACTGTCCGCCCTCTTTTTCAGTGAAAACGAAAGTCATAAGCTCAGGTCTTGACTGAATGAGGTTTGTGGAGAAATAATTCTCGTTAAGAATAAAAGTATCTATATCATTATGAGCCTTAATAGCATCCATAACGTTAGATATCTTGTTGTCATTAGAAAGTGCCTTTGCAGACTTTGGATACTTGTCCTTGTCTGTAAAAAGCTTTTCAAGCTTATCATAAGCTTCGTCCTCAGTAGCACCGTCTTTCTCAAACTTTTCAATAAGCTTTTCTATTGTAGTATCCTTGCTTTTTACCTCAGCACTGACAACATAAAGATTTGATATCATGTTGTTTGAGTCTGTAAGCTCCTCTTTATCTGCGTTTGAAACGTAGGTAAGAGGTCCGTAAATAACAGGGATAAGAGCAAACAGAATGACCATTGTGATGACCATTGGCAAACAGCTTGCCATAGGGTTTACGCCCGCCTTGGCGTAAAGGTTCATCTGCTCTTCCTGCATCTTCTGCTGGTTTTTAGCGTATTTCTTCTTTATCTTTTCAAGCTCAGGCTGAAGCATGGTCATTCTTGCCATGCTCTTCTGCTGCTTGACGTTAAGCGGAAATACTATAAGTCTTGTAAGGATAGTGAAAAGCAGCAGTGCTATTCCGTAGTTCTTGCATACAAAATAGCAGCCTTTCATTATCCAGCCCAAAGGGGTCGCAATAATACCCATTTAATATCCTCCAGATCAATTATTTGTCATATTGATAACCTATATATCTGATTAAGCTCTCAGGCTTATTTTTTTCTGATTTTAAAATACTCAGTGGTAAGCTTGTCAGGAACATAGTCAACCCCTCCCAGACTCCACGGGTTGCACCTAAGCAATCTCCATACAGTGAGCAGCGTGCCTTTAAAAAAGCCGTGCTTTCTGTAAGCCTCCAGCGCATATGCCGAACAGCTTGGATAATACTTGCACCTTGGTCCGAAAAGAGGACTTATAAATCGCTGATAAAACCTTATCAGCAGCTGAGCCAGTTTACTCATTTTACTTTCTCTTTGCCCTGCCTGACCTGTTATTCTTTGGAACAGGCTTATTCATCTCTTTTATGAGTCTTTTTTTTATAAATCTTTCAATATCCTGAGTTTTCTTTTCCCCTATATCGTTTCTTCCCACAAAAACTATATCATAGCCCAGCGGAAATTCCGCCTCGTTAAGTCTGTAGGCGGCTCTTACTATTCTCTTAATTCTGTTTCTTGTTACCGCGCAGCCCTGCTTTTTGCCTGCTGTTATGCCAAGCCTGTTATACGGGCTGCCGTTGGGATAAAAATATGCTGCTACAAAACTGTCTGCACAAAATCTTCCCTTTTTATAGCACCTTAAAAATGCCTTGTTATCCTTTAAAACCGTTGTGAACAGCATCTTCATTTCCCCATTGTGTACTGTTTTTACTCTTTTCGCCTTTTCACGGCAATTTTGCCAAAAAAAAGATAAAGACCCAATACCATGCAAATCAATGAATGGTATATAGGTCATCTGAGGCAGCGTCCAACGACGCTTAAATACAACTGCCTAGGGACATCGATTCAGGCGTAACTAACCGCCTGAATAATGCCTGTCAGACTTATCATCAGAAACTGCCTGTATCTCTTAGTAGCTGAGTCTAGCTCTGCCCTTTGCTCTTCTTCTTGCGAGTACCTTTCTGCCGTTAGCAGTAGACATTCTCTTCATGAAGCCGTGAACTTTCTTTCTCTGAAGCTTTTTAGGCTGATATGTTCTTTTCATCGAATTCTCCTCCTTCCGCTTTCAACACTCCGTCATTTTATACAAAAAACGTCCTCGGAGATGTTTAAACTTATAGGGTCACAGCAAATTACAATATCGCTATGAAAAAAGCCCTTGTAATTTAATATTATAGCTCATTCACACACCATTTGTCAAGCCTGTTCATAATATTTTTATATTTTTTTTGATATTATTTTTCTTTACTTTGAGGGGCTTACTGTCCGAAAAACCTGCCGCTTACGTCCTCATTTTTTATGAGCATACAATATATTGTGTGCCAAATATAAATTTTATCTGTATTAAGTGTTTTTTCTTATCTTTGAAAAGCATACTTTTTATTCTTATTTCTTTCCTTATATATAATATATAGGACTTGAAATTTTAAGTCAAGTGTGCTATAATAGTATAGAATTGATTAATTATGCCTGTTTATATTTTTTTTAAAACTCTGACCTGCCGTCTGTTTGACAGGGGTCACGGCGGACAGCGGAAACACCGCACAGGCAGAGCTATTTTCTAGGAGGTTATGGAGAAACAATGGATTCCTTTAATGACGTATTTCAGGAGGTCCTGAAATATTGCCGAAACTGCAAAAGTATCAGCGAGCCGGGATATAACAAATGGATAAAGATACTTGAACCGATGAAGCTTGAAAACAATGTGGCTTATTTGCTCACTGATTCTGATTTTTCAAGAGATATCACTATGAACGCCTATGAGAATCTTTTAAAAGAAGCTTTTCTCAACACTTTGGGCTTTGAGGTAGATATAAAAATACTTGTTAAAGACAAAGAAGAAGTTAATGAAACTGAGGAAAAGGATATAGAAGTCAAGGTGGCTGACTTTTCTGATGAAGAAAACAACAATCTTACCTTTGATAACTTTATCAAAGGTAAATCGAATGATCTTGCCTATGCTTTCAGCACGGCTGTCGCACATAAGTATGACGAGGATCAGAAAACACCGTCTAACACAAATACTATATTCAACCCTCTCATCATATACGGTGATTCGGGACTTGGAAAAACTCACCTTATGAAAGCTATCGAGCATGAAGTAAAGAAAAATCACCCTGAGCTAAAAATTATTTACACCACAGGTGAATCCTTTATAAACCAGCTCGTTAAAGCTATCGAGTCAAAGGAAACTAATAAATTTCATGATAAATACAGAAATGCCGACTATCTTATGGTAGACGATATACAGACCATTGCAGGCAAGGAGCGTATGCAGGAGGAATTTTTCCATACCTTCAATGATCTTTACAATGCGGGCAAGCAGATAGTTCTCACATCGGATATTGCACCGTCAAAGATATCGAAGCTTCAAAACAGGATACTTACCAGATTTTCACTTGGCGTTCAGGTAGACGTTACACCGCCTGATTTTGAAACAAGAATGGCTATCGTAAAGAAAAAGGCTGATATGCTGGACTTACAGCTTTCTGACAATGTCGTAAGGATAATAGCAGAGAAGATAAAGACGAACATACGTCAGCTTGAGGGAACTGTAAACAAAATAAAGGCTCTTACCATTTATACGAATGAAAGCCCGTCCATATCTATGGCTCAGAGGATAATTAAGGAAATAATCATTGAAAATCACCCTGCTGAGATAACGGTTGACAGGATACTTCAGGAGGTAGCAGCGGCATTTGACGTTACTGCTGACGACATAAAGTCAACAAACAGACGTGCAAACGTATCCCTTGCAAGAAAAATAGCGATCTATCTCTTCAAGGACGTAAAGGGCATGACCTTTATACAGATAGGAAATGAGCTTAACAAAAATCATTCAACTATGACCATACACTATCAGGACGTTGTTAAAAATCTTAAAGAGAATAAACAGCTAAAAGATACCGTTGACGACATAATCAAAAACCTCAAGGACAATTAAACGGACTATTTCAACATTTTCAACATAGTTTTCAACAATTTTGTTGAATATCCGGACTTGGATATATAAAGCTTTGCGGAATGTTTTTCAAAACTTTGCACAATGAAGTTTAAACCATGGTGTTATAAAATAAAACACCGATTTTCAGGTTTCAACATTTTTTGCGATAATAATAAACATTCAACAAACATTTTTTCAACTTTTCAAACACAAAAAAAGTTTTTGAAAACACAGTTGAAGTGATGTTAAAATAAACTTGAAAAGCAAAACAAGTCTGCAAAAGGCTTTGAATGACTTTTCAACCATTTCAACACACTCTACTACTAATACTAATTTAATATTGATTTATTTATATATTATCAGAGCAAAAAATATAAATTTGAGAAATTCATATGTTGAAAAAACAAAAGTCAGATAAATGTAATTTTTTAGAAAGGAAATTGCTATGAAAATTCTGTGTAATAATGCTTCACTTTGCGGAGCAGTAACAAATGTTTCAAAAGCAGTGTCAGAACGTACTGCACTTAAATCTCTTGAGGGAATAAAATTCAAGCTTGAAAACTCAATGCTGGAGCTTACCGGCTATGACCTTGAGATAGGTATAAAAACTGTTATACCAGTAAAGAGCGACGATTCGGGAGAATTTATACTTAATGCAAGACTTTTTGCTGAAATGATAAGGAAAATGCCTTCTGAAGAGATCCTGATAGAGGTTTCTGAAAATTTTCAGGTAACGATCTCAGGAGGAGTTACCACATTCAATATCCCTGCAACATCAGCAGAGGAATATCCTGCACTACCTAAGAAAGAGGAAGAAAACAAGATAACTATCTCTCAGCCTGTTCTTAAGGATATGATAAATCAGACAAAGTTTGCCGTGGCTGTTACAGACCTTAAGCCTGTTCTTAAGGGCGAGCTTTTTGAGATCGAAAACGGTACTCTTACTCTTGTTGCCCTTGACGGATATAGACTTGCTGTGAGATATGAGCCTATAAAGTATGACGGAAGTCTTAAATTCGTCGTGCCTGCAAAAACTCTCTCTGAGATAGCAGCACTTCTGGGAGATAATGACGAAGAAACAGCCTCCGTTTATCTCTCAAAAAATCATGTTGTGTTTGAATTAAACGGCTATCTTGTTTATTCAAGACTTATCGAGGGCGAGTTCCACCCTTATAAGTCAGCTATACCAACTACTTGCACAACTGAGGTCATTGTTGACAGGAAAGAGCTTATTGCCGCTCTTGAAAGAAGTTTGATACTTATAAGTGACAGAACACCGTCACCTGCAAGATGCTATTTTGAAAATAATTCTATAAAAATAAACTGCTCAACAAGCGTTGGAAAGATAACAGACGAGATAAAGGCTGATATAGCAGGTCCTGTTATCGAGATAGGCTTCAAGTGCAAATATCTTCTTGACCCTCTGAAGGTCATAAAGGAAGATAAGGTCAAATTGCAGATGAGCGGAAGTCTGCTGCCTATGAAGATAGTTCCGTGTGAGGGCGACGCTTATACTTACCTCGTTCTCCCTGTAAGACTAGCAAAGGAATAAGAATATGAAATATCAACAGATAGATGTAAATATAAAATCAGAGTTTATAAAGCTCGATTCTCTGCTTAAATATGCAGGCGTTGTGGAAACAGGCGGCATTGGCAAGGAGATAATCCTCGAGGAGAGAATCAAAGTAAATGGTGAGGTCTGCACAATGAGGGGAAAGAAGATCCGCCCCGGGGATAAGGTGCAGATAGACGAGATAGCTACAGAGATAGTGGTAAAATAAAATGGTGATAACCAAAATTTCCGCAGACGGATTTAAAAATCTCAAAAAAGTCAAGATATATCCTCATGAGAAAATGAATATTTTCTGCGGAAAGAATGCTCAGGGCAAAACAAATCTTATAGAAGCTATATGGCTTTGCAGCGGAGTGAGGTCTTTTCGCAACACAAAAGACAGAGAAATGATAGATATAAACGGACAGTTCATGAATATCGACATTTCATTTAAAAACAGCTTCCGCAGTCAGGATATACATTTTGCAATGGCAAGACCTAATGTGAGAGAAAAAAACGTCACCTTGAATGGCGTAAAGCTGAAAACTCCCTCAAAGCTTTTCGGAAGCCTTGATTGTGTTATCTTCACTCCTGAGGATCTGGAGCTTTCAAAAGGCTCTCCCGAAAACAGACGGCAGTTTCTTGACCTTTCAGTGTCACAGATAAAAAATTCCTACAGCTCTGTTATCTCAAAATATGATGATCTTATAGAGCAGAGAAATATATTGTTAAAAAATATCTGTTACGGCAGATCAAAAAGAGAAGAGCTTGAAGTGTGGGATATCCAACTTGCTCAGCTTGGGGCTTATATCTCGCTTTTAAGATATAATTATACCAAAAAGCTCGATATGTTCGCAAAAAAGCTTTATGAGGATATATCAGAGGGCAGAGAAAGGTTGGAGCTTGAATATTATTCCACTGTGTATTCAAATCTGGAGGGCAGAAAAGATTATGCAGGAGAAATGGCTGAAGAGTATCTAAGCTGTCTGCAAAATAATCTTGATGACGATATAAGAGCAGGATTTACACAGAAAGGCGTTCACAGAGACGATCTTGCGGGAAAAATAAACGGACTGGCAGTTAGACAGTTCGCTTCTCAGGGACAGCACCGCTCTCTTGCTCTTATTTTGAAGCTTTCGCAGGCTTATATACTTGCCGAGGAGATAGACGACAGCCCGTGTATACTTCTCGATGATGTTTTGAGCGAGCTTGACCTCTCAAGGCAGAAGTTCGTTATCTCGAAAATACACGATATGCAGGTCTTTATAACCTGCTGTGACAGGAATATCCCCTTTGACGAGAAAAGCCATGGAAAGATATTCAATATAGAAAACGGAATGATAGTTCAGGAGAATAAGTGATGTTTCTGCATTTAGGAAATAACTATTTAGTCAATACTAAAGATATCATAGGGATCTTCGATATAGAGAATACCTCTGTTTCTGCCAACACAAAGGAATTTCTTAATTTTGCGGCAAAAAACAGACGTGTTGTGAACTGCACATATGAAATGCCTAAAAGCTTTGTGGTGTGCCTTGATAAAGACTTTACGGAAACTGTGTATATAAGTCAGATGAGCTGTGCCACACTTTTGAAAAGAAGCAAAAGAATGCCTGAATGATGAATCAAAGATATAAGATTATAAGATAAAAAACAAGTGATGAGGGGGTTATTTTTTGGAAAATAACAACGAGATCGAGATCCAGAACACCGAGGAAATATCCATGGTGGATAAGCAAAATGATTATAATGAAAATCAGATACAGGTGCTGGAGGGTCTTGAGGCGGTAAGAAAAAGACCTGGTATGTATATCGGATCAACAGGTCCAAAGGGACTTCACCACCTTGTCTACGAGATAGTTGACAACGCTATCGATGAGGCATTGGCAGGATATTGCACTGAGATAGAAGTAGAGATACTTCCCGGGGACATTATCAGAGTTACCGATAACGGACGTGGTATCCCTACAGGTATACACCCAAAGGAGAAAATATCTGCTGCAACGGTAGTTTATACCATTCTCCACGCAGGCGGAAAGTTCGGCGGCGGCGGATATAAGGTAGCAGGCGGACTTCACGGCGTTGGTGCGTCTGTAGTAAACGCCCTCTCGGAATATCTTGAGCTTACAGTTTATGACGGAAAACATATTCATTTTCAGAGGTTTGACAGAGGTAATTATTCAGAGCCGCTGAAAATAATCGGCAATACTGATAAAACAGGTACTTCCGTTCTCTTTAAGCCTGACCCTGAGATATTTCAGGAAACAACAGTGTTTGACTATGAAACACTGCTGAAAAGACTTAGAGAACAGGCATTCCTTAATGCCGGCATAAAGATAATATTCACTGATAAGAGAAATGAATCAGAGCCTGTGGGCGAAACTCTCCATTATGAGGGCGGTATAAGACAGTTTGTGGAGCATATCCACAAAACAAGAGGCGTTACACCTCTTTCTGAGGAAGTTATCTATGTCAACGGCATGGAGGGCGATACTTTTGCCGAGATAGCTTTGCAGTATAACGATACTTATAATGACCTTATACTTTCATTTGCTAATAATATCCATACTCCTGACGGCGGTACTCATGAAACAGGCTTCAAAAATGCTCTTACAAAGGTAATAAATAACTACGGTAAGAAGTTCGGCTATCTTAAAGACGACGATAAGCTTCTTGGCGACGATGTAAGAGAGGGTCTGACGGCTATAGTATCCGTTAAGCTCACAAACTGTGAGTTTGAGGGACAGACAAAGGGCAGACTTGGAAATCCTGAGGTAAGACCTTTCGTTGACAAGATAGTTACCGAAAAGCTTATGAACTACTTTGAGGAAAATCCTACTGTAGCAAAGGCTATTTTTGATAAGTCCGTTCAGGCTCAGAAGGCAAGAGAGGCGGCAAAGAAAGCAAGAGAGCTTACAAGAAGAAAATCTGCTCTTGAATCATCTTCACTGCCTGGCAAGCTTGCAGATTGCTCAGAGAGAGATGCTTCACTCACCGAGATCTATATCGTCGAGGGAGATTCTGCGGGCGGTTCTGCAAAGGAAGGCAGAGATAGAAAATATCAGGCTATACTTCCTTTGTGGGGAAAAATGCTCAACGTAGAAAAAGCTAGGATAGATAAGGTATACGGCAATGAAAAGCTTATGCCTGTTGTTACCGCATTGGGAACATCAATAGGCGAAGACTTTGATATATCAAAGCTCCGTTACGGCAAAGTTATAATCATGGCCGATGCCGATGTGGACGGTTCTCATATCAGAACGCTTCTGCTTACATTCTTCTTTAGATTTATGCGTCCTCTTATCGAGGAGGGTCATATCTATCTTGCTCAGCCACCGCTTTTCAAGGTTGCAAGGGGCAAGCAGGTCAGATATGCTTTCTCAGACGCAGAGAGAGATCAGTATATTTCTGAGCTTTCGGGTGAAAACAATCTGAAAGTAAACGTTCAGAGATACAAAGGTCTTGGTGAGATGGACCCTGAACAGCTTTGGGAAACAACCATGGATCCTGAAAGAAGAACTATGATAAAGGTGACAATGGAGGACGCTGTTAAGGCGGACGAGATATTCACTATTCTTATGGGCGATAAGGTCGCACCGAGAAAAGAATTTATAGAGAAAAATGCAGAGTATGTAAAGGATCTTGACGTTTAAAGAAAGGATACTGCTTTGGATAACAACGAAAATAAAAATCAGGAAACAGAGCTTGAAGAGGTAAAGACAGAGGAAGCTGTTGATAATGCTGATGATGTGGAAGAAGCACAGATAGAAAAAGGGCCTGTTTTGAGCTTTGAGTATGATGTGAAAAACGAGGAAGAGGAAAGAGCTTTTTTAGCCTTTCAGAAGAAATTCGTTTATGCGCATAACTGGAAGATAACAGCGGCTTTCGGCGTTGTTGCGGTGCTTTTTATAGTGTCCATAGTGAGAAACCCTTCGGGATATCTTAACTGGGTGCTGGCGTTCATATGCCTTGCAATAATCGTTCTCACATGGTATAACACCAGAAGAATAAGAAAATATCTTATGCAGGCACTTAAACCTCTTGAGGACGATAAATATGTTTTCACCCTCTATGACGACAGTTTCAAAATAGAAACGCTGCCGACAGAGGAGGAAAAGCAGGAGGAGGACTTTACTCCTGTTCCACCGAGGATAGTTGGTTTTGAGGATATCTCACTGAACGTTTTGGAAAATGACGAGATGTTTATTATAATACTCAAAAAAGAAACTATTTATGTGCTTGCAAAAAGAGTTATGAACGAGCAGCAGCAGAAAACACTGAGAAAAACTTTTTCAGAGCTGCTTGATAGCGATTATGAAATGATAGATAATAAATAAGAACAGGATATGTTCTTTTCAAAGTAAACCGAAAGGTTAAAAAGGAGTGGATAAAGTGAGCGATTATAACGTTATTGACACTGATGTTGAAGCGATAATGAAAGAATCTTTCATTCAATATTCAATGGCGGTAATTGTATCCAGAGCCTTACCTGATGTAAGGGACGGACTTAAACCTGTTCACAGAAGAATTTTATATACCATGTATGAAAATGGTCTTACACCTGATCAAGCTTACAGAAAATGTGCAGACACAGTAGGTTCTGTGCTTGGTAAATATCACCCACACGGTGACGCATCAGTTTATGACGCACTTGTAAGACTTGCTCAGAAGTTCTCAATGAGATATCCTCTTGTTGACGGCCACGGAAACTTCGGTTCCGTTGACGGCGACCCTCCGGCTGCCTACCGTTATACTGAGGCTAAAATGGCTAAAATGTCAGTAAATATGCTGACAGATATAAACAAAACAACTGTTGATTTTCAGTCAAACTATGACGACAGACTGAAAGAGCCTGTTGTGCTGCCGTCAAGATTTCCAAATCTTCTCTGTAACGGCTCAGTAGGTATCGCTGTGGGCATGGCAACGAATATCCCTCCTCATAACCTCCATGAAGTTATCGAGGGCATGAAAACTGTCATGAAAAACCCTGACTGCACACTTGACGAGCTTATGCAGAGCATAAAGGGTCCTGACTTCCCTACAGGCGGTATCATCATGGGCAGGTCCGGTATCAGAGCGGCTTACGGCACAGGTCGAGGAAAGATAACACTGCGTTCAAAGACCTCTATCGAGGAGATAAAGGGCAGAAACTGCATTATCGTCACTGAGATACCTTACATGGTAAACAAGGCAAGACTTGTTGAGTCTATCGCTGACCTTGTTAAGGAAAAGCGTATCGACGGAATACATTATATAAACGATGAATCCGGCAAGGACGGAATGAGGATCGTTATTGAGCTTAAAAAGGACGCTAATCCGCAGGTAGTTCTCAACAAGCTGTTCAGCTATACACAGCTTCAGGATACTGTGGGCGTTATAATGCTTGCTCTTGTGAACGGTATCCCTAAGGTGCTGACCCTCAAGGAAATGCTTGAGCAGTATATAGACTTTCAGGTGGATGTTATCACAAGAAGAACTAAGTTTGATCTTAACAAGGCTAAGGAAAGAGAGCATATCTTAAATGGTCTTGTTATCGCACTTGACAATATCGACGAAGTTATCGAGATAATGAAAACTTCAAAGAATATCCCTGAGGCTAAGCAAAGACTTAATCAGCGTTTTGGTCTTACAGATATTCAGGCTGACCATATCGCAAATATGACCCTCGGACGTCTGACCGGTATGGAAAGACAGAAGATAATAGACGAGTTGGCTGAGATCGAAGTCAAGATAGCTGACCTTGAAGATATTCTTGCAAATCATCAGAGAATACTTGATATAATCATTGAAGAGGTCGAGGCTATTCAGGATAAGTTCGGTGACGAGAGAAGAACTCAGATAGAAAATGTCAGCGGTGAAGTTGATATTGAAGATCTTATCCCTGTTGAGGAAAGCGTTGTTACCTATACAAATGCAGGATATATAAAGAGAATGCCTGTTTCAGAGTATAAGGCTCAGAAGCGTGGCGGACGTGGCGTAACGGGTATGAAACAGCGTGAGGACGATTATATCGACGAGCTTCAGACCTGTTCTTCACATGATAATATACTCTTTATCTCCAATAAGGGCATAATGTATAAGCTAAAATGCTATGAGCTTCCGGAAGGTTCAAAGGCTTCAAGAGGCACAAATATAGTAAATCTTCTTGAACTGGGAGAGGGCGAGAAGATAGCCGCAATGATAAAAACTGCCGATTTTGACGAGGGCAAGTATATCGTCATGGTAACAAAGAACGGCAAGATAAAGAGAACTCCGCTGACTTCCTACAGAAATGTAAGAAAGAACGGTCTTATTGCAATAGGTCTTGATGAGGGCGATGAGATAGCAGGAGTAAGAATGACCTTTGGCGACAATGAAGTCATCGTTGCAACGCATAATGGTTATGCTATCAGGATAAGAGAAACTGACATAAGAGAGATGTCAAGAGTTGCTCACGGCGTAAAGGCTATAAAACTCAGGGGCAGCGACTATGTTGTATCAATGGCAAGAGTAAGAGAGGGTGCAAGCGTTCTCACTGTTGCAGAAAATGGTCTTGGCAGACGTGTTCCGCTGGAGTCTTATAAGGTACAGAACAGAGGCGGCTACGGTCTTATGAACTATAAGAGTGGCGGAGTATGCGGAATAAAGGTCGTTGATGATGAAGATGATATCATTATGATATCCACAGACGGCATTGTTATCAGAATAAGAGCCTGCGATATCAGCATGATGAGCAGATACTCCCGTGGCGTAAGACTTATGAGAGTCGGTGAAGACGGCAGAGTGGTTTCATTCACAAGAACTGAGCATGACGATGATGTTGAAACGGCAGAGGTAGAAAAGGCTACTGCCGAGGAGATAGCAGAGGCTCAGGCTGAGGAAAATGCTGAGGTCATTGTTGAGGATAATGGTGAGAGTGCTGATAATGGCGGAGAAGAATAGTTTATTATTCGGAACGTTATAGTATTATAATTATTATAATAAGGAAAAGCCCTGCACGGGGAATGAAATGTGCGGGGCTTTTTTTTTGCGTTATGTATTATTTTCATCTTCGGCGATATCATCGGGTGTGATAAATTTAAGAAGATCGCCAATATCGCAATCAAGATAGCTGCATATTCTTGCCAAAACGGGGAGGTCAACTCTCGATATTTTGTTATTGCAATAGCTGTTGAACTGGGTCGCACTTACGTCGCAATTTTTTATTATCTTATATTTGCTTATGTTATGAGCTTTTCTATACTCTTCAAGGGTTATCACGATCTTGCCGCTGTTCATTTATTATACCGCCCTTTCTATCTGATTTTTTTTAAGGTTTTAAGGCGACCGCATACGCATATTGTATGCAGGTCGCTTTTATTATTTTGTAATTTTGTAAAATAAAAGGCGGCACTTTTACACATCTTCAAAATAAACAGAACAGAAAAGTGTTGCCTTAAAATACTAATACTCTAATAACAGTATAATATATGATTAAAAAAATATAAAGCTGATAAATTATTCACTGAAACTAATTGTAGCTGAAACTATTGACAGTTATAAATATATGTGCTATAATGCAAATATATAGAAATATCAAGAAAAATGTAATAAATATTGTTTTCGGCGTTATTTACATTGTATTATTATTTTGTTGGTACTTACAATGTTCTCAAAGCAAAAGGAAAAAACAAAATGTGCGTTGGTCGCTGCAATTATGTCGTATATCATAATACCTGTATTTTTGATGATAGTCGAAAATATCATACCTCTGGTTTTAATACTTATTGTAACTGTCATTATGGTAATTTTGACGAGGTACGGCTGCAAATTAATGGATAAATATTCAAAAGTATCGAATGAAAGAAGTAAGGAAAGACTTAAAGAACGCAGAGAACGAAGAGAGCGTGCAAAAGAGAGAGAAGAAAATGCCGATAAGGCTGGTAAAACAGGTTCAAATCAGTATCAGAAGAAAGTGAATCTTGAACTGAATACAATTTTTTGGAGAAGCAAGGGCGGACAGGCAACAAATGCGCCTGCGGCGGATTGTGTATATTTCTATGACAATCAGCATACGATAATGTTTGTTTGTACTGTTCAGCAATTTGAACAGGGTAAGGTGGCGGTTTATAATAAGAAAAAAAGAATAACGACCGTAGCAGGTTGTAAACCGCCGCAGAGATAAAAAAAGCCGCCCGAAGGCAGCTTTTAAATATCAATTATTTTTCAGCTCATTGAAAAATGTGGGCTTTAGGCTCTTGCTTATTTGGATAATGTGATCGTGTATCATATGTATGTTTTTTAGGATAAAGTCGAGAAATGTGAAGCTGTCTGCATAGCTGTCAATCTTTATCGCAAAGGGTAGCTCAGATGAGATCATTTTCAGCATTTCGGAAAGATCATTAATAATACTGTCATCAACAATGACAATGTTCATTATGTGTTTGCCTCTCTATTTTTTATACTTATTATTCTATAATAGTTAATATAATAGATTAAATATGAACAAATTACTACTATTAGAGCCTTATATTTCAGAAAACATCCTGATTTTTACCTTATCATTGCACTATATTATTAATATAGTATATAATTAAAAAATAATGAAGATACAAATATATGATGACTTAAAATAAATATTAAGTTAACTGGTATTAAATATAATAAAATTATTAAGTTATAAAATTATAAGGAGTTTGGAAAATGAAAATAAGAATAGCTTTGATCGATTCAGATGATCTTTATCTGCAAAGGTTCGTTTCGACCTTTAACAGCAAGTATTTCGATAAAATAACTATTTTCTCTTTCAGCGACCCTGCTATCGCAGAGAGCAATATGCAGATGAGCAAGTACGATATTGTTATCGCTGCGGAGAATTTTGACCTCACTCCCTTTAAGGACAGATGTGCGGTGGCATATTTCTCAAACTCTAACGAGATAAACGAACTCAACGGCGAAAAGGCTATCGGAAAATATCAGAGGGTGGAAAATATCTATAAGCAGATTCTCGACCTTTACTCTGAGATACATAAAGGCATTATATACAACGACAATGGTGGTGACAACGGCACAAAGATCATTGGCGTTTTTTCTGCCTGTGGCGGAGCAGGTGCGACATCTGTCGCTTCGGCTTATGCGAGAGCTTTGGCAGCAAGAGGCGAAAGCGTGCTTTATTTTGACCTTGAGAAAAACAACTGCAACCACGTTTTCAAGGGCGAGGGTCAGCAGGTCACATTCGGCGATGTTGTTTACGCTATCAAGAGCCAGAACGCAAATCTTGGACTAAAGCTTGAAAGCTGCGTAAAGCACGACCC
Organism: Ruminococcus sp. RTP21359st1_H3_RTP21359_211015; assembly: GCF_040909065.1. Lineage (NCBI taxonomy): Bacteria > Bacillati > Bacillota > Clostridia > Eubacteriales > Oscillospiraceae > Ruminococcus > Ruminococcus sp. RTP21359st1_H3_RTP21359_211015. Next base: position 29,997 of record NZ_JBDGDD010000008.1, on the reverse strand, counting down.
TTCGGGAGTTTATTTCTATGAACCTTGCGAAAGCGTGCTGGATTTTCTCGAGCTTAACGATGAGGAGATACTTGACGTTATTAGAACTCTCAAGGCGGCAGGAAAATACACTTATATGATAGTTGATTTCAACTTTGATTTTGCTCCGCTGCATTTTGAGCTTATGAAGCTTATGTACAAGACTTTTGTAGTGTCTCTCGGTACTGACAATGCTATCGCAAAGCTGAGAAGCCTTGCAAGGGCGTTTGAGCTAAAGGAGGAGCAGGAGAATTTCCCTTATATCGAGCGAATGAATCTTGTTTACAACAGGTTTACTAACGAGACTTCGCTGACTGCGGACGAGCTTAGGATAAAGATCGCAGGTGGCGTGCCTGATTTCGGCAATGCACCGTTTGAACAGACTGTTTTCAAACTCACTACCCTTGGAATGTTCTCGGGGGAAAGCTTTAAGTAAAATAGAAACTTGACAGAACAAAGACGGGTAAACAACGGGCGAACGTAAATTGTTGTGAGCCTTGTCGAACAACAATTTTCGCCCTTACACAAACGCTTTGTATCTTATAATAAAATTGGCAAAAAGTTAAGTATAGAAAAAACACAGGTGAAAAATATGAATGAAGATTTCAGCGAGATAATTGCCGCCGTCAAGAAATTTGCGGTGGATAATCTCTCTCTTTCGACACTTTCGGACGAGGAGCTTGAAGAGCAGATAAAGACCATAACCGACAATATGATCGGCAACAGGTATGTGTCTATCAAAAACAGGGTGGATATCGCTCAGCAGGTGTTCAGCTCTATCAGAGGTTTTGGTCTCCTTGACACCATTATGAACGACGACACTATCACGGAGGTTATGATAAACGGCGCTGATAATATTTTTATCGAGCAGGCCGGACGTGTAAAAAGGCTCGATGAGAGCTTTGAAAGTCAGCGAAAGCTTGAGGATATCATTCAGCGTATCGTTGGTAAGGCAGGACGTGAGGTCAATCAGTCTAACCCTATCGTTGATACAAGACTTCCAGACGGCTCTCGTGTAAACGTGGTTTTGCCGCCTATCGCTCTTTGCGGTCCGACTGTTACAATAAGAAAGTTCTCTAAGACACCTATGACTATCGAGAAGCTTATTTCGTACGGCTCTATCACAAGGGAGATAGCGGACAAGCTAAAGCTGTTAGTTGAGGCAAAGTACAATATTTTCATCTGCGGCGGTACTGGTTCGGGTAAGACAACATTTCTTAACGCTCTTTCAAATTACATTCCAAAGGACGAGCGTGTTATCACTATCGAGGACTCTGCGGAGCTGCAGATAAAGGGCGTTGACAACCTTGTAAGCCTTGAAACGAGAAATGCAAACGCTTCGGGCGCAGGTGCGGTCACGATAAGAGACCTTATCAAATCATCACTTCGTATGAGACCGGAACGAATCGTTGTCGGAGAGGTCAGAGGCGGTGAAGCCCTTGATATGCTCCAGGCGATGAACACGGGTCACGACGGCTCGCTTTCAACAGGCCACGCAAACTCAACGCAGGATATGCTCAGCAGACTTGAAACAATGGTCTTGCAGGGTGCGGACGGTTTGCCGCTGGAAGCTATCAGACAGCAGATATCTTCTGCTATCGACATAATAATACACCTTTCGAGGCTTAGAGACCATTCAAGAAAGACTATGGAGATAACAGAAGTGCTTGGCTTTGAGAACGGGCAGATAAAGCTCAATCCGCTTTACGTTTTTGAAGAGGACGAGAACACCACACTTGAAAAGGTATCGGGTTCATTGAAGCGAACTTCAAATCCAATGCAGAATGTTTTCAAGCTCCAGCTTTCGGGAATAACTGAGGTTATTTGATAACGGAGGTTATCTAACTACGACAGTTATTTTATAAGATCATAATTATTAAGGACAGAAATATATGAGGAAAAAGAATAAGAACAATAACGAAAATGCGCAAATGCAGGATATGAATACCGTTCAAATGGACGGGGCGAACGTTGCTTTTGCGGCGAATGCGAATTTCTCTGGGGCGATATTGCAGGACGCTGAGGCAATGGAAACCTTGACTGCGGAAAGCGGTAAGAAGTCTAAGAAAGCTAAAAAGGCTTTGGCTAAGAAAGAGAAAGCAAAAAAGAAAAAAGAAGAGTATATCGAAAAAAAGGGTCTGCTTGGAAATGCGGACGATTACCACGTTTATCATATGAAGCCTGTGGACACTCTCACGGGATATCTTATGGGTGTGGCGGCTGTGGCTGCGGGTTCGTATATATTCTTTTACTCTATCCCATTCAGCATTATCGCAGGTGCGATAGCAGGATTTTTCAGCATTAAACTTTATCGAAAGAGCCTTTTGAAAAAGAGACAGCGCAGGCTGCTTTTGCAGTTCAAGGACTTGCTTGAATCAATAAACAATTCATATGCGGCAGGAAAAAACACTCCCGACGCTTTTCTCGGAGCTTATAACGATCTGCAAATGCAGTACGGCGAGACTTCCGACATTGTAAAGGAAGTTGCCATTATAAATGCAGGTATTCAGAACAACTACAATATCGAGGAGCTGCTCCTTGACCTTGGGGACAGGAGCGGACTTGAGGATATAACGAACTTCTCAGACGTATTTGAGGTATCCAACCGTTTGGGAGGTAATCTGAAACAGGTGGTATCTGAAAGCTATGATGTGATAAGAGACAAGATCGACATTGAGCTTGAGATAAACACCATTGTGGCAAGCGGACGAAACGATCTCAATATTATGGCGGCGCTGCCGTTTCTTGTGGTGCTGATGATGAAGGCGACATCTGATTCGACAGGCACGAATATTCTTGATATCGGTGCAAAGATAATCGGTATCGTGCTTATCGGAATCGCTTATCTTATCGGACTGAAGATGACTAAGATAAAGATTTAGAGATTTTCTTGTAGGGGCGACCTGTGGTAGTCCGCTGGTACAAGTTTTTAAAAAGTTTAGAAAATTATTGAGGTGAATAATTTGAGTTTTACAAGCTCATATGTAATGGCAGGGATAGGAACATTTTTTATATTGTTCTGGCTGTTCCTGTACATAAAATACAGAAACGCTTACGATCAGGTCATTGACGCTATCGACAAGAAAAAGTTTATGTTCGGCGAGATATATTTTATCGGCTTTGGGTTCATAACGCTTTTTCACATCAACATCAAGACCGAGAGAGGAAGCAAGAAGATAAAAGAGATAAGCGAGATATACGGCAGAAAATACGCTGAATTTTATCATTACGTTATCACGGGTGGAAGCATTTCATACTTTCTAACTCTCTTGCCAATGGGCTTTTGCCTTGGAGCCATAGCAAATAATGTTATGCTTGGTGTGCTTGGCGTTGTGGCTTCTGCGCTTCTTTTGGAATATATGAGCGGTGAGATAAAGAAAAACGTCAACGAGCGAAGAGAGGATATCCTCGAGGACTTGCCGCAAATGCTTTCAAAATTCACATTGCTTATAAATGCGGGACTTATCGTTCGTGACGCCTGGTTCAAGGTGGCATACGCAAACGACAAGCCCATTTATAAAGAAATGCAGGAGGCCTGCGTTGAAATGAACAACGGCGTGCCTGTCAGAGAAGCTGTTTTCCATTTTGCCGACAGGTGTTCGGTGGCGGAGGTAAGAAAGTTTGCAAACTCCGTTAATCAGAATATGGAAAAGGGCGGAAGCGAACTCACGAGAGTTCTTAAAGAGTTAACAACTGTCAGCTGGGAAGAAAAGCGAAGCAGAGTAAAAGTAAAAGCCGCAAGCGTTGGAACTAAGCTTATGTTCCCGTCTATGATAATGTTCATAGCGATAATAATGATGGTTGTTGTTCCGGCGATAGGCAACTCATTAATGTAATAGGGGGGTGAAAAAAAATGAAGAAAATTAATGAAATGATGATCTCAGCATATTTGAAGGGTATGTCAAAGCTTAATGCTTTTAAGGACAATGAGAGCGGTGAAGTAAATATGGTGGCTATCGTACTTATCATCATCGTTGTAATTGCACTTGTTGCTGTATTTAAGGATGGTATTTCTGATGTACTTTCAGCAGCTTTTAAAAAGATCAAGGAAGCTATCGAAACTCTGTAAACATAAGCTTAAAGGCTATTGTTTATATGGAAACAGCTCACAGCTTTTTGCTGCGGGCTGATTCGAGATAAACAAAATATACAAACGCATAAACATAAATTCTTATAGGGGTGATCGGTATTAAACTGAACAGGATATTCGGGAAGAAAGGCGAAAACATCAAGGACGAAAAGGGCGCTGTGCCTATCGTTGAGGCAACGTTTATTTTTCCTATCGTGTTTTTCTGTATGTTCTTTCTTATTTATATCGGAATGTATATTCTGCAAAGTGTGCTTATCTACACGCAGACCCAGAAAGTTGCTTCTATCGTCAGCAAGAGTATGGCTGTGACGGGTTATGAAAAAGTCGGCAAGCACACAGCGGACAATGTGAATTTTGATTTCAAGGACAATAAGTATTTCACTCAGGATTCTGTAAACACGATATATAACGAGAAGGCGAAGCTTTACAGATATTTTTATCCCGACCCGATCGCAGGCAATTCGGATATCGAGTCGATAAATTCGTCTCTCACAAGTCTTATCGACAATCTGAGCATTATAAGCGGCGGAGGCGTTACCTGCGATATAAACGCAAAGAATTATTTTATAAATCAGACCGTCAGCGTGACCATAAAACGTGAGGGAGCTATCCCGGAGGTTTTCAGCTACATAGGAATGGACGGCGTTTCAAGCGATATTACTGTTACTGCCACGGCGGCAAGCTGCGACGGAGCGGAATTTGTGCGAAATACCGATATGGTCTATGACTTTGTGACGTTTTTGAGCGACAGGCTGCACATTTCGGACAAGATATCTTATCTGAAAGAAAAGGTGCAGGGCGCCTTCAAAAAAGATGCCAAGGAAGCTGCTAATGCGGCCGGATAACTGGATAAAAATATAGCAATATAGAAATGCAGATAAATTTTTCTTAGGGGGAAGTATTGATGATATTTAGAAAATTCAGAAAAGCTAAAAACTCAGATATAAATTTAGCTGAAATAAATGAAAATACAGAGCTTGCGGTCTTTTCAGAGGTTGATAATGACGTCAAGCCAAAGAAAAAACGCTCAAGAGAAAGAATAAGAAAGAATATCAATGGCGCAATATCAATTTTTCTTGTGCTTATAATGGTACCAATGTTCACATTTGCAGGAACGATCGTTGACCTTTCAAGGGTCAATTCCGCAAACGTAGTGCTTTCGGGCGCAAGCGACCTTACGATGAATGCGGCGCTTTCTGATTACAATGAAATTCTCAAAGACGTTTACGGAATTTTCGCAATGAGCGCAACTGAGGACGACCTTACGAACAATCTCGAGAGATATTTCAACAATTCTCTCAGCAATATCAGCGACCTCGACACAACGGATTCATACACAAGAGATTACATAAACAGCCTTACCTCTTGGCTTTCAACAGCAGGCAGCGAAGGTTCGGCGGATTTTGACACGCTTATAAAGCTCACAAATGCCACCTGCGATGTATCGTATGTCGGCGGCTCTGAGGTATATCATTCAAACATACTCAAGAGACAGATACTAGAATATATGAAGTATCGTGGCGTTGTTGCGGTATCACAGGAACTTATAAACAAGTTCTCAGGCTTTAGCGGCTTTGACAAGCAGAGCAAGGCTATCAAGGCAAAGATGAATTATGAAAAAGAGCTTGAGAAGGTAGGTGATTCCTGTCAGACGGCTTATAACGAACTTTATGAAGCAAGAAAACAAAAACATACAAGTGTAACGCAGGATATACTTGGATATGAGATCGAAGCAGACTGTGAGAATAAAATAGAGTTATTCAAGGACGCATATTTAAAGACAGTTTCGCTTGCAAAGGAAAATTATGATAACATAAGTAAATATCTTGTTTATATAAAGGTCCTTGAGGACACAAGTGCAGATAAGCTAAATGTTAATTCTAATGTGATCCTTTACAATGAAATAAGTAATAAATCATCAGAAGCAACAGAAAATATGGGTGAAGGTCTTAAAGAGGGCCATACAGTAACTAATGAAGACTATACTCATAAAGGTCTTGAGGGCGTACTGTCTAATGTGGAATATTTTAAAAGTAATAATATAGGTCTCACATCTGGTTGCGAGATGAATGATGAAAAGACTGATTTTAAAGTAAGTTCCGATTATAAAGGTGGCTTTTATGGAACAATGAAGTCATTTGTAGATGATATAAAGTCTCAAAAGTCTAATATAAATGGAGAGTTAAGTGAAGATAATGTCATTAAGGTTTATCAGCTCAAGCAGACTATAAATAATTGGATAAATAATGATGACAATAAAACATATCTTGCGAATATATGGGCACTTAAGGATTATTTTTATTCTTGTGAAGGTAACAATTGTAAAATAAATGAATATTTTGAAAATATAGAGGGCTTTATTCGTGATATCAACAATATAGCAGATTATACGAATAATTATGCAAATAGTTATAAAGATAAAGTAAAGTCCCTTGCGGTTGAGGCAAATAAGCAGATAAGACTTGTCTTTGATGATTGTACTATAATGATATCGAAATATGAGGCTATCGAAAAAGATCTGAATGCAGTCATAAGCGATATTGAAAGTGCTGAAGAAAAGGGCGAAAAATGGAAGGATAAAATAGATAAGGTAACTGACAAAAGTTCAAAGCAGACTATGACCTCAGACTATGAGAGCGAAGCACAGCCGCTGAAAAAAGCTGATGTTGAGGCTCTTCGTGACAAGGTCATAATAGTCAATAAGGAATTCTATCAAGATATTTTAGATAGGATAAAATCTTTAAAGTATTGTGGAAATAAGCTTGCAGAAAAATATGACTCTAGTAAGGTAGAAAAGGCGGATTACGAAAAAGATTTCAAAAAGTCAAAAATAATGCCGGATACCGTTGACAGCAATGGTATGGCAGCGGCTATAAATAGTGCAAAGGCAAATTTTGAGTCAGATACAGGTAATAGCTTTAAAGCTTTCTGCAGACTGCTTGAAAATGACGAGTTTTCTACAAAAAGTGGTTTTACCACAAAGGCTCAAGAGGAAAATCAGCAGTTCTTTGAATATCTTGCTTCAAACTTTGAATATAAAAGCGGTACTGAAGAGGAAGAAAAAAGCGAAGCCAGCGATGGAGGAAAGGAAGCTCTTATCGACAAGGGCAAGGTCACTTCGGCGAAGGAAAAAGCCAAGAACGACAAGACACTTTCGGGAGATGTTTCATCGGACTTTCTTGACGCAATGGTGACGAACAATTCAAAATCGCAACAAGATATCGGTGTTGACCCGACAGACCCGGAAGGTTCCAGCGATGACAATGTCACAGACACCGCCGATTCGATGAGCGGTGAAGAGACGACTTCGTTCCTTGAAGCCGTAGGCAATATCGCAGCGACAGGCCGTGACAAGCTTTACCTTGTTGAATATATGCGGAATATGTTCAGCTGCTATACAACTAATCTTGATCCATCAACGGGAAAAACTTACGAAGATACGGCTAATTTTGAAAGAACGCTCAGCAACATCGTAATATCAGAGGACAATAATTTATATTACGGCGGAGAGTGCGAATATATCCTTTGGGGCGGAACTCCTAGCAGTGCAGTCAATAAGACAAAGGCTTCTATTTTCGGAATAAGGTTCATACTTAATCTTATATACGCAATGTCCGCTCCCGATATCAATGCTCTGACATTTGAGTGGGCGACAGTTATCGCAGGCTGGACGGTTTTCGGCGTGCCGATAGTTCAGACTGTTTTGAAAATAGCCCTTGCATTGGCGGAATCAGCGTATGACTTGAATCAATTATGCTTAGGCAAATCTGTGCCATTGTATAAGAGTTCCTATACTTGGGCGATGTCGCCGCAGGGAATGATCAACATTGCAAAGGAAACAGCGGCTACATTGATAGATGAAGCAACGGAAAAGGCTTCAGAATATTTAAATGATACGATAACAAATATTTTTGATAAAATAGAGAATACAGCAAATGATAAGATATCAGAAATTGGTGTTGAAGTTACCAATTATATAAGTCAAACTATCAGAGATGTATCAGATAAAGTCATAAATGCGACTGTTACACCATTTATGAATGGTATAAAGGGCGTTTTAGGCAAAATGGATTCCAGCTGGGGAAAAGATAAGATAGAATCAGAACTTCAAAATTGTCTTGATAAGCTTAAAGAAGACTCAACAGATGATATTTACGGACAGGCAAAGACTGTTGCTATCGAGTATCTTGAAGGAAAAATAAGTGAAGTTGCAGATACGATTTACGATAGTTTAAAGGAAGCGGCAGGTAATAAATCAGAAGTTATAATAGGAAAAATTAATGATTTGTTCAAAAAAGTCGATGCTGCCACTAACACGGAAACAGGTTATATTTATGAACTTAGAGGTAAGATAGCAAAAAAAATAACTGATCTGAGCGGAGAATTACAGGGAAAGGTATCAGAAGCTCTTAATAGTACAGAAGATAACGTTAAGGAAGAACTCAATGAGGCTTTGAATAATTTTTCTGACGGAATATCGGAAAAGGTATCGAGCGGACTTGACAAGGTCGGCGAGTCGGCTCCAGACAGCAAAACTGTTGGAGATGTTTCAAACGCAAAGGCTGCTACCATAAGTCTTAATTATAAAGAATATCTTTACGCTTTTATGCTCATTGGCATATTGGCAAATGAAGATAATATGGTGGCAAGAACCGGTTACCTTATGCAGATGAACATAAGTCAGAAAATGACTGACGCAGGCTTTAATGATTCTGACAGAGAGAATTTTGATATGACGAAGATGTATACAATGGTGCAGATCCATTCAGAAGCTGACGTTGATTCCGTATTTATGGGAATGTTTGAAAAGAAAACTGTCAATGGCGAGGAGTCTTATTCACTCAATTTTGATGGGGATGGAAGCAGTACAGACAGACTGGTTTACAATGGATTCATTGGTTACTAATTTTTAGTTTTTAATTTTATTTCAATATTTTTTAATTTATAAGGAGTGTAAATCTAATGAAAACAACAAAAATTATTGCAGCAGTAATGGCAATGACGATGACAATGGGACTTTGCGCTTGCGGAGACAGCGCTGACAGCGGCACAACTGACAGCAAGTCAACAAAATCAACGGTCGCACAGGATAAATCGCAGGCAGAAACAACAGTTTCTAATGACGAAGAAACATCGTCCGCTGTTGAAGAGGTCGATTATCAGTACGGTGTAGTTTCTATTGATGTTCACTTTAGATTTTCAAAGCATTTTGATTACGATTGGAAGATTGGTAGCACTATTGATCCAATGACAAGCACAGAAGATGATTCCTGTTTTCTTACAGTGAATAAACTTTGTGACGAATACAATAATCTCACTATCGACGCAGATAAGCCGGAGGAGTGGCTGGATACCGTTCACGACCAAATGGCAAAGGATCTGAGTAATGGATATACTTATACAATGGTAAATCCAGCATTGGATATAAGTGAAAATGAGATTCAAGAGATCAATGGCAGAACTTTTGTTAGATTTGTAGGTTCATTCTATGATGATAAGCATAAAAATGATGTTGACTGCGTTGGTTATCTGACGGTAGTTAAGGGAGACCCGAACCTTTCTGAGTATAAAGAAGATAACACAGCTGGTTTCATTGTTGCCCAGACACACGACAAAGCAAATATTGACGAGCTTGACGCATATGCAAGAGAGGCCGCTGAAACTATGGCTGTTGGCAAGGACGAATGGGATAAGATGGAGTAATCATTATTTTTTAATTTATAATGGGAGTAAATCTAATGAAAACAACAAAAATTATTGCAGCAGTAATGGCAATGACGATGACAATGGGACTTTGTGCTTGCGGAGACAGCGCTGACAGCGACACAACAGATAGCAAGTCAACAAAAACAACAGTCGCACAGGACAAGACAAATGAAGATGACAAGGATTCTAAGTCGGAAGAAACATCATCTGCTGTTGAAGAAGTCGATTATCAGTACGGAGTTATTGCTATTGATGTGCATTATAGATTTTCAAAACATTTTGATATGGACTGGAAAGTGTATAGCACTATTGATCCTATTTCAAGTTATGATGATGACTCTTGCTTCCTTTCAGTAGGTCAACTTTGCGATGAATACAATAATCTTACTATCGACGCAGATAAGCCGGAGGAGTGGCTGGATATCGTTCACGACCAAATGGCAAAGGATCTTAGCAATGGTTACAATTATGTAATGGTAAATCCTGCGTTGGATATAAGTGAAAGTGAGATTCAAGAGATCAATGGCAGAACTTTTGTTAGATTTGTAGGTTCATTCTTTGATGATAATGAAGATAAGGATGTTGATCTTGTAGGTTATCTGACAGTAGTCAAGGGTGATCCTAATTTGTCTGAGTATAAAGAAGATAATACCGCAGGATTTATTGTTGCTCAGTATCACGACAAAGCAAATATCGACGAGCTTGACGCATATGCAAGAGAGGCCGCTGAAACTATGGCTGTCGGCAAGGACGAGTGGGATAAGATGGAGTAATCATTATACATTTGTGATTTATGACCGCATTTAGGGAAGACGGCGGCGGAAATATTATGGGAATGAGAAGTATAAAGCTATGAAGATAAAAAAATATATAAAAAATATGATAAGTTCTGTCGAGCGCAAAAGCAGGCTTATAAGCGGTTCGTTGACTATCGAGGCGGCGTTCGTTCTGCCCTTCTTTATGTTTGGGTTTATGGCCCTTGCTATGCTTGCCACCACAACAAGGGCACAGAGCACTATCCAATACGCTGTTGACCAGACTGCAAAGGAGGTCTCGCAGTATTATTACGTCATAAACCGCCTTGGATTTAATCACGGCGGCGACGCTAATGACGAAAATATCGACAAAGTGGACGACTTTCTTGAGAATTTTAATACTTTTCAGTCGACCGTTGCTGACGCTTCCGAATATTCGCCAAGTCAGATAAACACTATCGACGATATATCTAAAACTTATAAAGATATGCAGGACAATTTCAAGAATGTGAAAAATGCCAGTCAGGAGCTTTACGGCTCGTTCAAAAGTATTGCTGACAACCCTATGGCGATAATGTCTTCAATGGCGACAATGCTCAAAAATGGCGCAGGAAACGTCGCAGTCTGCCGTATCATCGCCCAGCCGCTTAGCAAAGCACTTGTGCAGAAATATATTTCCAACAACGGCAATATCGACGATACCCTTGAAGCAATGGGCGTTGTTGACGGAATGGATGGCATTGACTTCGGACTTTCCACCTTTGCGATAGACGGAAAAACCGTCAACGTTGTGGCGGTCTATAAGATAAAGCCAATGGGATTTAGTCTTATAGATTATACATATACTGTAAAAACAACAGGCAGCACGGGAATATGGGGCACGAACGTCACAAACTCAGAAGCTAAACAAAAAGAGGATGAAAAGAAGAGCGAGAGCAATGACAGCTCACAGGCAGAGGAAGAAAAACAGGAGCCTGTTTCACCTTGGGACGATACAATAGGCATAGGCGATCAGTTTGAGACTTATGCAAGCGGTATAGAGCAATCTCTTGGCAGCGGTACAAGAACTCAGTCGAGACAGGGCTTCCATTTCTATCTTGATTCAAAGACATCATATCCCGACGGCGTTGAGCCGGGCGGCAATTTCCCTGCGGACAGTTATATAAAGGTTATGACAAGAAATATGTTCTCTGCGTCATATTATAAAGACGGAAAGATAGATATAAATTTTGTCAAGTCAGATATAGAGAGAGCAGCAAACAAGCTTGATCAGAAAGTCAACGCTGTTGATTCAACTATCAAGGTCGGTCAAAAGGACAGCACGCAAAAGACTGTTCAGTCTGACAAGACAAAGAGAAACAAGTATATCATCGTTGTCGTGCCGGAAAACACAACTGAAGAAATGCGAAAGGACCTTGAGGATATAGCCTCGAATGTAAGATATGATACCGGCGTTACTGTTATCTATCAGTATAAGGATAAGACCACAAAGGCCGGATAGATATTAAAATTAATAAAATTCAAAACAAGTGGGACGTCAATTTATCTACGAGTAACGTCGAGCAGATAAATTTCGCCGTCCCCTACAATTTGCATAAATACGCTGTTTGTAGGGGTGACCTGAGGTCGCCCGTTGAATTACTATTCATAATATGAAGAAAACTGAAAGGGTTGTTTTTGATTGATAGGAAAGTTGATAATTAATGTGCTGATAACGCTTGTGGGTATGGCCTTTTTAGTAAGATATTTCTGCTATTTTGATAAAAAGTATGAAAAATATGATAAAAACGATAATAGCGATAAAAATGAAAAAGGCGCTGGAAAAATTTCCGAAAAGTCAAAAAAGCCCGAAATGCTTGAATTTTCGGAGCTGAAAGAATACATAAAGGCGAAAAAGAAGTTTTTTATCATAAGCGGCGTGTTCTTTATGGTTCTATGTTGCGCAGGAACGTTTTTTGCAAAGTCAAATTCGCTGGCGAATTACCGATTTATGAAGTATTTCGTTTATACTTTCCTGCTTTATATGGCGGCTTATACGGATATAAGAAAGAAGCTTATCCCGAACGATCTTATAATCGCAATGATCGTTGCAAGAGTGCCTTTCCTCTTTGCCGAGGTCTTTTATAATATGGCAAAGTGGCAGGTGGTGCTGAAAGTTTGCGGTCTGGGATTTGTGATGTCCGCAGTTGTGGCGCTTGTTATGATGCTCATTTCAAGGGGACAAATGGGCGGCGGAGACGTTAAGCTTCTTGCGGTGATAGGTCTTTACGTCGGCAGCACCAATGTGCTCACCGTAATGCTTTTCTCTTTCATACTCTCGGCTGTTGGCGGTCTGGGCTGTATGATAATAAAAAAATACAAGGCAAAGGACACTATCCCCTTTGCACCGTTCGTTTTTCTTGGAATGCTTATCTATTTTGTGCTTATCTGCTTTGTGGGCAAGGCGGCTTGACGAAAATTTTATAGCATACAAAATACAAAAGTGTGTAATCAACGGGCGAACACAAATTATAGAATACTAAGGAGCTGACATAGGACTTGAGCAGTCAGAACACTCAAACTAAAGACAGTCAAAACAAAAAAAGCGAGCAGAACAAAAAGCTTCTGCTCCTCATAATGATAATACTTCCATTTTTGACTTGGTATGCGGTCTTTAACAACAAGACCACCACCTTGCAGGAATACGACAAGTATATGAAAAAAGCGGAGAATTTCGCAAAGAAGGAAATTTATATCGATGCTGTTTATAATTATCAGCAGGCTTTGAAGCTTGATACGAGTAATTATGATCTTATGCTGAAAATTTTCGACTCTTATGTTCAGCTTGCAGACGATGACGGCATTGAGAAAACCTATGAGCAGGCGCAGGCTTTAGACCCTTCAAGGTCTGATATCTATGTGAGATACATAAACCACCTTATCGACACGAACGCTTATGATGACGCAGTTGAGGTGATCACGACTGCAAGGGAAAAATCAAGCGGCAAGGAGATCGACGAGCTTTATGAGAAAATTTACAGGCTCTATAAAGAGACTTTCCTCGACTATGATTATGCTTATCTTTACTGCAAGGGTTATATGAAAGTCACAAACGGTGAAAACGGCGACAGAGTTGGACTTATCAAAACGAATGGTTCGGGCGTGCTCAGAGCAAAGTATCACGATGTTGGTCTTTACAGCGAGGAAAAGGAAGTTATCCCTGTCTGCGATGAAAACGACACTTGGTATTATGTTAACTCCAGCGGACAGAAGAAGCTTGTGCCAGACCACGAATACAGCTATCTCGGTTCTTTCACAGCCGATTATGCTCCTGCGCTTTACAAGGGCAAGTACGGCTATGTGAACGAGGATTTCGAGGAAAAGAACTTTGAATACGACTTTGCAGGCTCTTTCGAGGACGGCATTGCCGCTGTAAGAAAGCATGATAAGTGGGGCATTATAAACGACAAGCTCGAAATGGTCACGGATTTTGAATTTGACGATATAATAATAAATGATTTCGGCATTTGCTCAGAGGGCGGATATTTCTTCGCCTCAAAGGGCGGAAAGTATGCGCTTTACAACAGCAAGGGCAGACAGGTGGGCAGCGAGTCATTTGAAAACGCAAAGATGTTTGTCTGCGACGAGCCTGCGGCAGTAAAGCAAAACGGCAAATGGGGCTTTGTGGATACCGACGGCAAGATCGTAATAAAGCCGCAGTATGAGGACGCAAATTCATTCTGCCTTGACTTTGCACCGATACAGCAGGGCGAATTTTGGGGCTATATAGACGGCAGCGGAAAGATCATAACCGATATCGAAAATGACAAGTTCTCAGCCGCATACAGCCTTGATACAAACGGATACAGCGTAATATACAACGATTTTGATATGCCGAAGCTGCTGAGATTTTACGGCGCTGATCTTAAAGACAAATAAATTTATATAATTTATATAGTTTATACCCACAACCAATATCACGGAGGAAAGCAAAAATGGATAACTTTGTTCAATGGAATTACGAAAACGCCAACACAGCGAACTTTCTTGTTTACACCCTTGGCGAGAATGAGAATTTTGATACAGTAGCTCTTGGAATGCTGCTCAATAACAATATCGAAGGCTTTCTGCCGATGATATATCTTCAGAACGATGAGGAAAGGTATTTCAAATACAATATCACTTCAAAGGTGTCGCTGAAAATGTTCTTTGAGGAAACTGTCAATAAGACACGCTTTCTCAATGTTATCTCAAGCATTTGCAAGGCATTTGAAATGTGCGGAGAGTATATGATCGAGGACAAGTCTATCGTACTTGACGCTGAGCATATTTTTGTGGACGTAAGCTCCGCAAAGGCTGAGCTCGTCTGCCTGCCTGTACTCAAAGAGGGCGGCGCAAACGTCAATGTTGTGAACTTTTTCAAGCTGCTTCTTATGTCAACACAGTTTGACCCAACTGAGAATTGCGACTATATCGCAAAGCTTCTCAACAGTCTCAATAAGTCCGACAAGATGTCATTTGCTGATATAAGAAACATTGCGGAAGAGCTTCTCGGCAATGTTCAAGAAGAAGAGGACAAGCCTGTTATGAACGCAATGAGCGCTCCGCAGACAGTTTCCGCAGCAGCGCTGATCACGCCAATTGCTCCAATGCAGAATGTTCAAAATGTTCAGTCAGCTCCAAATATCCAGAATATCCAGAATATCCAGCGTACCCAAGTTCAGAATATGCAGAGACCTAATACACCGAATATTCCAAACATACCAAATGTTCCAAATCAGCCTAACCAGCCGCAGAACGTTCCGCCTGTTATAAATGATAATTCAAAGAGCTCGCATAAGGGCGGACTTTTCGGCGGACTTATGAAGTCGGGCAAGAAGAGCAAGGAAAAGAAGCCTAAAAAGGGCAAGGAGGCCGTTCAGGCCGCACCGCAGATGGCTATCCCGGGAGTAAAGGCTTCCGCAGGTCCGCTTATGCCGAATAATCCACAGCCTGCACAGAATGTTGCACCAATGGCAAATAATCAGCCTATGCATTCTATCCCAGCCCAGCAGATGAACGTCCAGCCGGGGATAACATTCCAGCAGAGCGCACCGAAAGCCGCTCCACAGCAGGCAATGACAACTGTCCTCAACAAGGATATGCTTTCAGCTAACTGCACGCCAAAGCTTTACCGCTATAAGACAAACGAACTTATCGAGATAAACAAAGTGCCTTTCAGAGTTGGAAAAGAAGCAAGCTTTGTTGATTATTGCATTTCTGATAACACCGCAGTCAGCAGGAGCCACGCAAATATCGTTAAGCGTGGAAACGACTATTTCATCGTTGACACAAATTCCACAAATCATACATACGTCAACGGCGCAATGATTCAAAGCAATGTTGAGATAAAGCTTGAAGAGAATACAAGAATAAAGTTCGCAAACGAGGAATTTGAATTTAGATTTTTCTGATAAATAAATTCAAAAGTATGTGGGACGTTGTCAACCATAAAATACGTAAATGTGTGTTTGTGTGTGTAGGGGTGAACAGCGTTCGCCCGTTATGGAGCGTATGCGAATAAAAAAAGGAGTTACTATTTTGGCATATCTAGTTTCTGCTCGGAGTAATAGAGGTAATGTAAAAGAGAATAATCAAGATGCCTGTACAGTCAAAACAGCTTCCACAGCCTTGGGCGAGGTGGCTTTCGGGCTTATCTGCGACGGAATGGGCGGACTTTCTGAGGGGGAGACCGCCAGCGCAACGGTGATATCAGCCTTTTCGGATTGGTTTTATAACGCCCTGCCTTTCCAGCTCGGGGCGGATAATTTTTCGGGACAGCTTTTCAGCTCTTGGAACAATATTATTGATATCTGCAACAAAAAGCTACATACCTATGGCGAAAGCAGAGGGATTAAGCTTGGTACCACCTGCTGCGGAGTTCTTGTGGCGCAGGGGAGATATTACGTCATCAACATCGGCGACTCGAGACTTTACGCCGTGACGAATAAAAGCTTGTCCCAGCTCACCGAAGATCAGACCTTTGTTGCACGAGAGGTGAGAGAGGGCAGAATGACCCCAGAGCAGGCGGAACAAGACCCGAGAAAAAGCGTTTTGCTCCAATGTATAGGCGCTTCAAATTCCGTTACGCCCCAGTTCATTGAGGGCGCTGTCACACAGGATACAGCCTTCCTGCTTTGCAGCGACGGCTTTCGCCACCTTGTTAGCGATAAAGAGCTTCTACGCTCCTATGCGCCGAAAGTCCTCAAAGACAAGGACACAGCCGACCGCAATTCAGATGAGCTTATAAGGCTCAATATGGAGCGTGGTGAAAGCGATAATATCACCGCCGCTGTTATAAGGGTAACTATATAAAAAATGACAGGAGTATAATTGTAGGGGCGAACATTGTTCGCCCGTTACCTGTCGATGTATTAGATCATATAGCTTTGTTATAAAATTGAAAATCATATAAATTGGAAAGTTTAGGAGTTTGCAGATATGTTGACGATCGGTTCCGTTATTGACGGCAAATATAAAATACTCAATAAAATAGGTCAGGGCGGAATGAGCGTCGTTTATCTTGCGATGAACGAAAAGGCCAACAAGCAATGGGCTATAAAGGAGATCAGAAAGGACGGCGTAAAGGACTTTCAAGTCGTAAAGCAAAGCCTTATCGTTGAGACTGATCTGCTTAAAAAGCTCGACCATCCAAATCTGCCAAGCATAGTGGATATAATCGAGGACGATAACACTTTTCTTATTGTAATGGATTATGTCGAAGGCAGATCGCTGGAAAAGGAACTTGAAGAATACGGCGCACAGCGGCAGGATAAGGTCATAGAATGGGCAAAACAGCTCTGTGATGTGCTTATCTATCTCCATTCGAGAAAGCCGCCGATAATATACCGTGACCTCAAGCCCGAAAATATTATGCTCAGACCTGACGGCAAGGTTATGCTTATCGACTTTGGTACGGCAAGAGAATTTAAAGAGCGCAACGTTTCAGATACAGTTTGCCTTGGAACAGTCGGCTATGCAGCCCCCGAACAGTTCGGCGGACAGGGTCAGACCGACGCAAGAACTGATATCTATGGACTTGGTGCAACGCTTTTTCATCTGCTGACAGGACAAAGCCCCTGCGAGCCGCCATATGAAATGCGCCCCATAAGAGAGATACGCCCCGAGCTTTCATCGGGACTTGAAAAGATAATACTCAAATGTGTCGAAAAAGACCCTGCCCAGCGTTATCAGTCCTGCGAGGAGCTTTTGTATGATATCGAAAATTACGACAAGTTCGACGATATGTACAGAAAAAAGCAAAAGCGCAGATTGTTCGCTTTTTCGCTGACTTTAGTCTTGTCAGCGGCGTTTTTGACATCGGGTCTTGTCCTTGACCATATGGCAAATTCAAAGCGCAATAACAACTATGCACATCTTATCGAAGAAGAAAAGCAGACTGCGGATATAACACAGAAAATGGATATCTGTCAGACTGCGATAGAGATAAAGCCAGCGGACAAAACTGCCTACCTTGAACTTATATTGGCAATGAAGTCAGATTCGGAATATTCCGTTGACGAGGAGCAGCTTCTTGTGAATATCATAAACAAGAACGAGGAGGAGCTTAAAAAAGCCCCAGCCACATATGGCGAGATATGCTTTGAGACGGGCAAGCTTTATTGGTATTATTATTCCTACGGCAAAAACAGTTCCGGCGACGAGGACTCGAACAAGATAATCCGAATGAGATCGGCAAGAAGCTGGTTCGATAACGCCGCAAAGTATTCTGACAAGACTTTCAGTAAGTACAATATGGCGCTTATCTATCGTGATATCGGCAATTTCTATGCGCAGATAGACCAGCTTAGAACGGAAGCAAACGATTCTGGCGAGTATAAAACGCTGTTCAAGAATTATCAGTCCCTTTTGAAACTTATAAAGTCGGGTGACGAGGCTGAGATAGTCCAGCTGGAGCTTTACAATGCGATACTAAATTCCGTTGAGCAGTATGGCGACAAGTTCGCCTCTGACGGCGTGAAAAAAGACGATATCCTTTCAGCCGTTGAGCAGATAGAGCAAAGCCTTGATGATATCTCTGAAAGCTCGGAAAAGCTCACTTCATTGAAGCTTGAAACAAAAAAAGCTGTTGAGGTCGCAAAAACAAAGATAACAACGGCTTATGCTGATAATAATTCAGACAATTCAGATGATACAAATAAAACAGACGAAACTGAAAAGGCGGTGGATAAAGAATGAGCGTTGAAAATCTTAGTCTGCTGTCTGTGATAAGCTTTGTGCTGGCTGGTGCGCTGTTTGTGACGGCGGTGCTGCTGTTTTTCCTGCTGAGGATAAGCAAAGTCATATCAGAGCTTTCGGGTCTCGCCCAGAAAAATGCAGTCAAAAAGCTGAAAAACAAGCAGAATATCACCACCACCAAAGAGCTTCCAAAAGTCAGCGGCGGGCTCAAAGCTGTCAGCATTGACAACAAAAATATGACAGACAAGCTTATGGCGTATGATATGTCCCAAAGTCAGACCACCGTGCTCCAGCCCGTCGGCGAGACAACGGTGCTCGGCGCTGGTTATGGCGAAACTACTGTCATAGGCGTAAGCGCAAACGCTGCTCAGCCGCAAGCGCAGGATATGCAGCAAGATCAAAATATGCAAAATACACAGATAGCCTTTGTGGTCTGCGAGGATATAACCCTTTGTGAGGGAAATGCGATTTAAAATTGCGATTTTTTGCAATTTAGGATAGGAAATTTGAAAAAGGAGAGGAAAAATAAGTATATGAAGTGCAAAGAACAAAAAATTGCTTACAAAGAGCAATTTAAGCTCGGCAAAAGAGTGACTTCCTTTATGACAGCCTCTGTGCTTGTGCTTTCAATGTGCACAACAGACGTTTTCGCTGGTGCTGACCAGTCGGACGGGAACGTAAAGGATAACGACAGTATAAAGGAACGCCTTTGTCAAGTGACCGTTACTGACGACTCGGTAATGCTTGATTTCGGCTCGGCCATATTCAAGGACAATGGGCATAGCGAGGCTTTAACAGTGGAAGAACTTTCCGACTATGTGGGCTTTGAAAGCGACGACGTCAAGTTCGATATCGAGGCTGACGAGGAGAACAGCTCAAAATTTTATCTCAAACTCAGTCAAGAAAACGAATGGGACAAGCTTATCGATAAGAGCACAAAAGTTGACGACGTTTATTTTTACAAGCTGAAATTCAAGCAGAAAGAAAGCTTCTATGGTGAAACAGGCGAAGAGATAAAGCTTTCGGGGGCTGTTGCCATAAAAATGACAAAGGCCGATGAGAACTATTCAGTGCAGCTTATAACGGCGAAATCTTTTGACGAAAAAACCAAGAGCTTTGAGATCAAACTCGAGGGCGAAAACGGCGAATTTAACGGCGGCAATAATACTATCAAGGTCTTTAGCGGCAAATCTGCGGAGGTGAATTTCAAGCCTGCGCAGTATTATAGTTTCAAAGGCTTTAAGATAGACAACGACGAGATAAAAGAGATAAAGGCCGAAGATACGGACTTTGACAAAGGCGTTTACAGCTATACGATCAAAAACGTAACGAAAGATATGACTGTCACAGCAATAACTAAAAAGATCGTCATAGGCAGCGTTTTTATCAACGACCCTGCAAGCATATGGTATCCAAAGGACAAGGTCGTTGACTTTGATATTTCATATTATCCTGCCGAAGCCGAGAACACCCTCAATGTGTGGACTGATAACAAAATCGTTGAGCTTAGATATAACAAGGCAAGCGGCAAATGTACACTCGACCCTAAGGGCTATGTTGGAACTGTAACAGTCAAGGCATACGACAATAATGGCAGCGCAGGAGCTGAGAAAACTTTCAAATTTACCGATACATATTACAATATCACAGGCAAGAAAGTTTCCTCTGACTGGTATCACAGCGCCGTGACATTTTCACCTGTTGACGGCACAGATCTTGAGATCAACGGCGAAAATTGTGATAGTTATTACGGCAAGACATTCGATCAGGAAGATAAATATAGTCTTGACCTGAAAGTCAAGAAGGGTGATAAAGTCCTCACAACGGACAGGATAGATTTTAATATCGACTTAAACGCCCCAGAAATGACCGCAGGAACAGACCTCGAAAAGCTTGACAGCAAGAATGGTGAAAAGCTTTATAGGAATTCCAAATGCAAATATTTTTATTTCACAGTCAAGGATATATGGAATGGAAAAGACGCTTTCAGTTCTGATAATAATTTGGACGTGAGCGTTAAAAATACTGGAGCAGTTCAGTCTGTTCAAGTTAAGGATATAAGCGGTGAGATCAGCGGTGAAAGCAATGTACATACTTTCAGAATACCGCTGGAGAGCGATGGTTATAAAAACACCGAGATAGAAGTATCCTATACAGACCAGTCAGGCAGAAAGTGCAGCCTTAAAAAGTCTATCGAGTGGGATAACATTGCCCCAGAGCTTGGACTTTTTATCGACCAAAACGGCGACCGCCAGTCAATTGAAGATAAGGCTTCCGTTGCAATAAGAGATAACTGCCTCTATTTCAAGGCCTCCGATGACAACCTTGCAGAGGTGAAAGCTTTTTATACTATTAATGGCAAAACAACGGATATCGACCTTACGGGATATAAGTCAGGTTTAGATAAAAAGATAATTTTCAATGAAGTGGGCGTTTATAAGCTCACTATCTCCGCAAAGGATCGCTCAAACGCTCCTGTTGAAAAGACTTTCACAGTTGAGTATAACGATCGCAACGTTGAAATAAAGCTTTATGCCGACGGCAAAGAAGTAAAGGGCGGAGAGTTTTTCAACCCGAAGTCTAAAACACAGGACTTTACTTTCAAGATCAATACCGAAAATTCTTTCCCGATCGCAGACGAGTGCGAAGTTCTTCTTGTAAAGGACAGCTCTGTCGAGCGAAAGACTGTTAAAAACGGCGAGGTAAGCTTCACAGCCGATCAGGGCAATTACAATTATATCCTCATTTCGGGCACATATAAAGTAGATAAGGGCGACAGGTTCACTTATCGAGTCAACAATATCTGTGTTGACGGCACAGCTCCGCAATTTGAAAGAATGGCAATTGACGACTGTTATTTCTCAAGCTTTTATGACACAGTTTTCGTTAAGGGCGAGAGAATGTTAAGACTTTATATCTCCGATAATGTCAGTGGTATAACAAAAGCGCAGGTCAATTGCGAAAAGGCTGAGGGCTATGACGATAAGTATTCCTCACAGTCCTTTGAATTTGACCAGCAGAATATCAAGATCGATGAACAGACGGGCAGCAAGTATGTTGACATTAGAATTGAGGCGGACTTTGCAGGCAAGATAGACCTTGTTTTGTATGATAAGGCAGGAAATGTTTCTGACACGATCACCACAAATTTCAAAGGCAATGAGTTTTTTGCCGTAGATGCCACAAACCCTGTTATCTCCGATATGACTATTTCGGGCGACAATGTAAAGGACAATTATTATAATTCGGAAAGCAAAGCCGAATTTAACGTAACGGAAGATTTTCTTAACTATGAAAATTCCGTGCTCTATATCACAAAGCAGACCGCTGAGAAAGCAGAGTATGAGCAGTTCACAGTCAAGGAGCTTTTGGACAATACAGACGGCGTTTACAGCTGTAAAAAGAACGGTTCGGTTTACGATTTCACAGTAAACGCAAATGAAGAAGTCAAGTACACTATCAAGATGATAGCGGCGGACGAAGTTGGCCACAGCGACGAAAAGACGATCGAATTTTATGTGGATAAAACAAAGCCAGAGGTCGAATATCTTCGCAATTCACACAATATCCCTGCAGACGATAACGGCAAGATAAAGTCCTCACAGGATATAAGCTTTGATATCGCTCTCACGGATAATGTCAGCGGACTTAAAGAATATTACTATGAGTTCACCCCTGTCAAGGGCAAGGAAGGCACAACTCAAAGCTATAAGAGCCAAGTAATATCTCTTGACGGACAGATAGGCAGCAGCACTGTTAAAGTCACATTGCCTTTCAAGGACGATACAGTTTTCTATGGCACTTTGACCCTTTATGTAACAGACAACTGCGGCAATACGAACACCTATGTGCTTTCGGAAAACATCGCAGGGGAGGACAAAAACTGCACTATAATCATAGGCAGAGCAAATCCTGAGATCGCCGTAAAATATGACAACAATAACGGCGCTTCAAACGGCTCCGCAACATATTACAGCAAGGCGAGAAAGGCAGAGATAACAGTTTCCACAGCCGATTTCTCAGAGGATAACACTTTCGTTATCGTATCAAAGGACGGCAAGACCACACGCAAGACTTTCAAGGATCTTGGCTATACTTATAAAGAGCAGGGCGGACAGTCTTATTACACCGCAAAATATGACTTCACAGCCGACGGTGTTTACACCATTTCCGTAACGGCAGAGGACGAGATCGGCAACACAGCAGAAAATTTCTCTGAAAGTTTTGTTATCGACAAAACAGCGCCGACGATCAAGGTGCAGTTTGATAACAACAACGCAAGAAATTCAAAGTATTTTGGCCGTGACCGTACCGCAACTATCACCATCACAGAGCGCAATTTTGAAGCCGATAAGGTAACATTCACAGGCGAGGGCTATTCAAAGTCCGTCAAGTGGAAAAACAGCGGCGATACCCATACTGCCGAGATAAAATTCTCAGACGAAAAGAATTACACCTTCGGCGTTTCCTGCAAGGATCTTGCGGAAAATTCATCAAGAGATATCACAAGCGGACAGAAAGCCGTAAGCGATTTTGTAATCGACAAGACCGCACCAACAGGCACTATCTCAATAAACGGCGTTTCAGATTGGTCGGGCTTCTTTGGTGGAATAACATTTTCACGCTTCAGCGATAAGGCTCTCGATGGCAGCCTTTCGTCAGCAGACAACCTCAGCGGCGTTGAGTCCGCTCAGTATATCATCGCATATGATGAAAAGACTATTGGCGAACTTTCAAGTGAAACAGGCTGGAAAAACAGCTCAGATATCACACTTGACAACAATACTCAGTCTGTCGTGTATGCAAAGATAACAGACTTGACAGGCAACGTAAGCTACATAAACACAAACGGCATTATAGTTGATACAAAGTCCCCTTCTATCGCAATTTCGGGCACGAACAGCTCTAAAATTTACAACGGCTCTGTACCTGTAAACATCAGCGTAAAGGAAGCTATCGCTGAAAATAACGTTTATTCGGGACTTAAAACAGTTTCCTATCGTGTAAGAAACGGCGGCAGAGTCACGCAGAGCGGCACCCTTTACAGCTTCACAGCAAAGGACGACACAAGAAAGAGCGACCTTTCAACAGGCTGGACAGGCAGCATAACAGTTGACTCTGCACAGAACAATTCAAATGATATCACAGTCGAGGTCACAGCTTATGACAACAGCGGAAATTATTCCACACAGAACATAAGCCTTAAAATCGACACCACAGCGCCGACTATCACAGTCGCATATGACAACAATAACCCCGACGCTTCCTATACGGATATCTATAAGGGCGACAGAACAGCGCACATCACTATCAGTGAGCGCAATTTCGATCCCGATAAGGTGAAGATAAGCATACAGTCTTCTTCCACAGCCCCTAAGATAAGCGGCTGGACGACAAATGAAAACAGCGCAGACCCAGATCAAACTACTCACACAGCACAAGTCACATTCTCTGCTGACGGCGATTATACATTTGATATATCCTGCACGGATAATGCTTCAAACGTCGCAAAGGACGCAGATTTCGGCAACTCAAAGTCGCCAAAGTCTTTCACGATCGACAAGATAAGACCCGCCATTGATGTGACATTTGACAAAAAGATCGCCGAAAAGGGCTTTTACAGCGGTTCAAGACTTTGCACAGTCACAGTAAACGAGCACAACTTTGATGAAAAGCGTATGAAGATAGCCCTCACTTCCACAAAGGACGGCAAGGTTGTTGAGACACCGACAATAGGCAAGTGGAAGTCAAAGGGCGATACTCATACCGCCGAGATAAGCTTCACAAAGGACGCAGATTACACAGTTGCAGTTACAGGTCGTGACAAGGCAGGCAACGAGTGCGCTCAGCAGGCTTCATACAGCTTCACTATCGATAACACAGAGCCGACCCTCGCAATAAGCGGCATTGAGCCAAATTCAGCAAACAACGGCGACAAGCTCAGCCTTAGCGTTACGGCGGCTGACATCAATCTCAGCTCTGCGGACGTTTACCTCAAGTACATCGCCGCAGACCAAAAGGGCTATAAGGAAAACACCCTCAAGCCGACCGAGAAAAAGAAGGACGGCGGAGAGACTTTCACCTTTGACGACCTCAAGGACGACGGAATTTACACACTTTACTGCACAGTAAAGGACAAATCTGAAAACATCTGCAAGGCCGCTGATATCAACGGCAAGGACGTAAAATTCGACGGCGAAGAGGTTATGACGTTCTCTGTAAACCGAAACGGCTCAGTATTCACATTCGACGAAAACACCGCCGATAACAACGGCAAGTATCTTGTAGCTCCCTCGAGAGTTGTGATCTATGAGACCAACGTTGACGAAGTTCTTCCGCAGGATACCACAATAAACGTGTTCAGAGACAACAAGAACCTTGACCTTGACAAGAGCGGATATAAGCGTGAAAAGGTCAGCAAGGATGGCGAATGGTATCAGTACAAGTACACTATCGAGCGTGATGTCTTTGCGGACGACGGCGTATACAACATTGCAGTCGTTTCCACAGATAAGGCTGAGAACATTTCCGACAGCGCAAGCAAGGGCGCAGAGCTTAGCTTTGCGGTAGACACCACGGCTCCTGTCTGCGTAGTATCAGACTTTGAGAGCGGCAAGGTATACAACACCGCAAAGAAAGACGTAAAAATGAGCGTTACAGACAACGTTGCACTTTCCGAGGTATCAGTAAAGATAAACGGCGAGGACGCATACAGCTGGGATACAGACCAAGTAACGCAAATGCAAAAGAGCGCAGAGCCATTCACATTCTCGATAAACGCAAACAACGGTGAAGAGCTCAGCGTTGAGGTATCCTACAAGGATATGGCAGGCAACTCAAGCAAGCAGACCTTTGACAACGTTCGTGTAACAACGAGCCGTTGGGTACTGTTCTACACAAACAGACCGCTTCTTATCGGTTCTGCGGCAGGACTGCTTGTTGTGATAATTCTCATTATCGTTCTTATCGTGAGAAAGAAACGACGCTTCTAATTTGAATGAGGAATGAGGAATTAAGGTATCGCCTTTGGCGATGAATTATTGATTTTTTTGAGGCGACCATTGGTCGCCTCTTTTTTTGTTTGCCTATGTTGTGGGAATATCAAAAAAACGGACAAACGATTTTTCGTCTGTCCGTTTTCTTATATTTCGTACTTTATTACTTTGTTATCTTGTCCTTGCCACCCATGTACATTCTCAGTGGCTCAGGAATATTAACTGTTCCGTCAGCATTGAGATTGTTCTCGAGGAATGCGATAAGCATTCTTGGAGGTGCAACAACTGTGTTGTTAAGAGTGTGAGCAAAATACTTTGTGCCGTCCTCTGCCTTTATTCTTATGCCAAGACGTCTTGCCTGTGCGTCGCCAAGATTTGAGCAAGAACCAACTTCAAAATATTTCTTCTGTCTTGGACTCCATGCCTCAACGTCACAGCTCTTTACCTTGAGGTCTGCAAGATCGCCTGAGCAGCACTCAAGTGTTCTTACAGGGATATCGAGTGAACGGAAGAAATCAACAGAATTCTGCCACAGCTTGTCATACCATGCCATGCTATCTTCAGGCTTGCAGACAACTATCATTTCCTGCTTTTCAAACTGGTGTATTCTGTAAACGCCTCTCTCTTCGATGCCGTGTGCGCCAACTTCTTTTCTAAAGCATGGTGAATAGCTTGTGAGAGTTTTTGGAAGCTCACCTTCTGGAATGATAGTGTCGATAAATCTGCCTATCATTGAGTGCTCAGAAGTACCGATGAGATAAAGATCCTCTCCCTCTATCTTGTACATCATGCCTTCCATTTCAGAAAAGCTCATAACGCCTGTAACAACGTCTGAACGTATCATGTAAGGAGGAATGAAATATGTGAAACCTCTGTCTATCATGAAATCTCTGGCATATGAAAGAATTGCAGAATGAAGTCTTGCAATGTCGCCCATAAGATAATAGAAGCCGTTTCCTGATGTTCTTCTTGCGCTGTCAAGATCGATGCCGTTAAAGCTTTCCATAATGTCAACGTGATATGGGATCTCATAATCAGGAACGAATGGATCGCCGAACTTTTCGATCTCTACGTTCTCGCTGTCGTCCTTGCCTATAGGAACGCTTGGGTCGATTATGTTAGGGATAACGAGCATTCTCTCACGGATCTTAGCTTCAAGGTCTTTTTCCTTTTCAGCCATAGCGTCAAGCTCAGCACCGATAGCGGATACCTCAGCCTTTACTTTCTCGGCTTCGTCCTTCTGACCCTTAGCAATAAGACCGCCTATCTGCTTGCTCATTACCTTTCTTTTATTTCTCAGCTCGTCAGCCTTTGTTTTGGCTGCTCTGTATTCCTCGTCAAACTGAGCTACCTCGTCAACAAGAACGAGCTTTTCGTCCTGAAACTTCTTCTTGATGTTTTCCTTGACAAGCTCAGGATTTGTACGGATAAGCTTAATATCTATCATTTTACATACTCCTTTTAGCTGACGCAAAAAAATTTCCTTACGTCGCAATATTTATCCTTTTAATAATATCACTAAAAGGAGATTTTGTCAAGACAAAGCCCCTTTAAAACAGGCTTTTGAAACAGGTTTTGAGAGAACTTTTTTCATAGATAAAATACTATCATGATATAAGTAACAGTGCGAATTTCATAAAAACTATTGACATTTTGTATCAAACGTTTTATAATTATAAGGTGAATGTGTTCGTTATGGGTGTATTGTGCCCTGACGGCAAAAAAGCCTCTGGGCTTAATAAATTTATCAGGAGGATTAAAGGTGCGAAAAGTTAAAAAACCCGTGTTTTTTATCGTGCTTTTGTGTATAATTGCATTTGGTTATCTCACTTATGCAGGAATACATACTCAGTACGGAGATATAAAAACAAGCTATATCAAGGGCGTTGAAGATATCCGCTGGGGTATCGATATTCAGGGTGGCGTAAATGCTACGTTTGAACCTGCCGATAATTACGACGCCACAAAGGAAGAAATGGACGCTGCAAAGGCTGTTATCGAGCAAAGACTTGTAAGCCTTAATATCACAGACAGCGAGGTCTATGTAGACTATAAGAAAAATAAGGTAATGGTTTCATTTCCATGGCAGGCTAACGAAGAAAGCTTTGACCCTGAGGCTGCCGTTTCTGAGCTTGGCGAAACTGCAAAGCTTGTATTCAGAAAGGGTAAAGAAGAAAAAGGCGAGCAGGTGCTTACAGGAAATGACGTTAAAAAGGCTGAGGTAAGACAAACACAGGACGAAACTACAGGAAATATCAAGTATGTTGTAAGCCTGACACTCAATAACAGCGGTAAAAAAGCTTTTGCTGACGCTACAACTGAGCTTGCCGGAAAAGGCTTTATCTCTATCTGGATGGACGATAAGTGCATTTCTGCCCCAAGCGTAAATTCAGCTATCACTGACGGTGAGTGCGTTATCGAGGGCAAATTCACATATGATTCCGCAAAAGCTCTTTCAGATAAGATAAATGCAGGTTCTATCCCATTCGACCTTAAAACAACAAGCACGAACATCATTTCACCTACATTGGGTGAGGGTGCAAAAAATGCAATGGTCATCGCAGGACTTATCGCATTTATCGTTATCGCTGCATATATCATCGTTATCTATAAGCTGCCGGGCTTTGTTGCGTCTATCGCACTTATAGGTCAGGTAATAGGTTCTATCGCCTGCATCACAGGTTTCTTTGGAAACATCGACAGCTTTACGCTGACTATCCCTGGTATCGCAGGTATTATCCTTTCTATCGGTATGGGCGTTGACGCTAACGTTATCACAGCCGAGAGAATAAAGGAAGAGCTTAATAACGGCAAGACCCTTAACGGAGCCATCGAGCTTGGCTATAAGAGAGCATGGAGCGCAGTATTCGACGGAAACATCACAGTAGTATTCGTTGCAATAATCCTTATGGGTGCCTTCGGACCTACAGACAGCGTTTTTGGAACACTTCTCAGCCCTGTATTCTCAGTATTCGGCGCAAGCACAGCAGGTACTATCTATTCACTTGGATATACTCTCCTTGTAGGTATCCTCCTGAACTTTGTATTCGGTATCTTCTGTTCAAGACTTATGCTTTCGTCCCTCTCAAAGTTCAAGTGCTTTAAGAAACGCAAGCTTTACGGAGGTGCTGAAATAAATGAGTAAAGAAAGAAAGACCCTGAATGTTGTGGGTCACAGCAAGTTATTTTATTCCATATCATGCGCACTTATCGCAATTTTTATCATTCTTACATTCGTTATAGGTCTTAACGTGGCTATCGAGTTCAAAGGCGGTACAGTTTTGACTTATACATATGAGGGCGATATAAAGACTTCTGACGTTTCAAATACCGTTTCTGACAGTATCGGAGATAAATGTACAGTAACTCTTGGCGAAAACACAGGAAACGCAGGAAAGACAGTAGAGATAAAATTCTCATCAACAAAGGGTATAAGCGATGATAAGCAGAACACCCTGAAAACAGCCCTTGAAAAGGACTTTCCTGATAATAACATAGAAGTTTATGAGTCAAACGACGTTGCAGCTTCAAGCGGTATGAACTTCTTCTTCAAGTGCCTTGCTGCTTGCGCACTGGCAATGGTCATCACTATCATTTATATCGGATTCAGATTTAAAAAGATAGGCGGTATCTCAGCAGGTGTGTTCTCAGTAGTTGCCCTTGCACACGATATGTGCATGGTATACGGTTGCTTTGTAATATGCAGATTTGACATCAACGCAAACTTTATGGCAGTTCTGCTGACTATCCTTGGATATTCTATCAACGCAACTATCATCATTTACGACAGAATCAGAGAGAATGAAAATCTTCTTGGCAACAAAATGGAGCTTGAGGATCTTGTAAACCTCTCCATTACACAGACAATGGGACGTTCTATCCATACAACTGTTACAACAGTTCTTGCTATGGCTACAGTTTGTATCGTCTGCATAATCTGCGGAGTAACATCTATCCTGAGCTTTGCTTTCCCACTTATCATCGGTATGATATCAGGTGTTTATTCTTCTAACTGTATCGCACCTACACTGTGGGTACATTGGAAAAAACATCAGGCAAAGAAGTCACATTCAGGTTCAAAGACAGGCAGCACAAAGAAAAAGACTTCAAGAAGATAAAATTTTATGGACGGTATGTTATGACCCGCCCCCTGTCAAGTAGACAGCGCAAAAAACAAAAATATTCTATGTTGTGACTAAAAGCAGTCTGTGCAATT